>SCST01000495.1 GCA_004299465.1 Methylovulum sp.
CTGATCGAGAAAACGTCTAAGTTTTGAAAACCGGCAACGCCTAATTGTCACGCGAAACGTAGTTCCGGTACCAAGCCGCCGATGGCGCGCGTAGCGCGCCCTACGGTGTGAAAATGCTGAATAATGACCGCTTGCAAAAACTTCAGCGCTTTTTGAGTCAGATTAGCCACATCAAAATTTGCTGAAGATAGCTCATGCCTCAATACGATGATTGAAACAAAAAACTTTACTTTTAAATGAGAATGATTATCATCTAAGGCAAGACAATAAAGCTCCGGCCCGGTTATGAAAACATTCCTCTCTTTTTTTCGCCCCTCCCGGTTTGTAAAGCTGGCGATAGCGCCCGAAGTATTAACGGCTCTCGTTGAAAAAGGGCAAATCCATGCGACGGATTTTAGATGCCTGGATTTCGGCTCGAAACAAATCGTCTGGAAGATATTTCTCACTTTGGCAAAAGCCAAAATCGACAGGCTCCCGGACCATCCGGGCCGGAAATGACTGGCATGCCAGATGATAAGGAACATCAGCTGCTAATCAGCGCAATAGGCTATTTAAAAATCCAATATGCCGAGAAACAAGCCGCTTGTCTTGCGCTGCTCATTGCCCGGCATTACCGCTTGCTTGCCGAAGCCTCTGCAGAAAACCACAAACAAATCAATTACATCAACCAATCAAGTACATGGTTCTACTGCTATCTGAAAAACCGGGAGCACGAACTGGAACCGGACTTGAATATCGGACACGGCGACACTGCCATCCACCGTTTAATTAAAAATAGGCCCCATCCATGAACAAGAAAACCTGCTCCCATGAACACCTGGCATCGACGGAATACGGACAAACCCTCATCTGCCGGGAATGCGGCATCGTGCATCTGCATGTACAGCATTTATCGCTACGTTTTAGCGCGGAAAACTTCCTGGGGCTTGCGGACACCTTGACTGACGCGGCGCAAAAAATAAGGGCCGTACCAAAGGCAAAGCCTAAACGACCTCAACTGACACGCGTGAAATAAATCGCTGTCTTCGGACATTTTTTTGCAGCGCAACGGCATGACCGCCGTAATGATTGCTTTACACCGAAAACCGCGCAAAGACCTACCTTACTGCGAACCCAACAGCAACGGCGACCGGTATGGCGAGGGTAAGCCAAGATACGGCATCGCCTATGCCATCAAAAAGCAGCCCCGTAAGAAGTCCGCACGTACTGATAAAAGCCAGCGCTATCGGTACGCGCCAGGTTCGGCTGACGGTCAATCGCATATTCATGCGGAATCAAGCCGTTTTGTTGATTTTTCATCCCGCGCGATGCCTAGCCTGGCTTCGAACGGGACATTACGCTTTTTCAGCCATAAATATAAACCGCTGCCGAGCACGGCAATGCTGAGCATATCGAGCAACGCCCAGACGAGCTTCAGCGGCAAGCCGCCGTAATCGCCGAAATGCAGGGGTTTGGAAAGCAAAAGCGCCTTGACGTACAGCGGCAATTCAGCCGTGGCGACGGCCGAGCCGGTTTGCGCGTCGATCAGTACGGGCTTGAGCAGCCTTGCGGTCAGCGGAGAGCCGCCTTGCATGAAGGCGACAAAGTGCTGCGGCCCGGCAAAATGATTGCCGGGAAACGCGATAAAACTGAGCGACATATCGGGCGCTGCGGCGTAGGCCGCAAGCAGTGCTTTCTGCACCGAAACAACTTGCTGAAGCGGCGGCCTGTCCCGGTAGGGTTCGAGCATCCCGGCCAACTGCCCGGACTGCCATTGGCTGAATATCGGTACCGCCAGGGTATTGATGACGCCGGTGATGCCGACAACCAGCAACCAGGCCAAGGTCGCGATACTGAACAGGTTGTGCAAATCCAGCCATTTCAAGCGCGGCGATTGACGATGCCGCACCGTGCCGAATGCGAGCTTGCGCATGAACGGCCCATACAGGACGACACCCGACACCAGCGACACCACTAACAGCAGCCCCATGAAGCCGAGCAACAACATCCCCGGCAGGCCCGCAAACAAATCGACATGCAATCTCAGCACGACATTCATAACGCCCTGGTCTAGCGGGTATTCATAAAGATAGCCGCCGGTGCGGGCATCGAAAGCATAGAACGCCGACGGTTCATCGGCAGCCGTGGTCTTCGCCATGCGCACAAACCAGGCATTCGGCTCGTCCGGGTCCGCGACGATGAATTGCACGGCGTCGCCGGGCCTGCGCTGTCTGGCCGCCGCGATGATGTCATCGAGGTCTGCCCGACCCGCCGTCTGTGGCAGTGGCGACGGGCTTAGCGTAAGCCCAAGCGCGCGGTCGATTTCGTCGGCGAAAATCAACGGTAGTCCGGTCAGGCACAGCAGCAGCATGAACGCGGTGCAGACCAGGCTCGTCCATTTGTGGACGAGATACCAGCGCTTGATTGCGCTTCGCGTCAACATAGGCGCACGGGACGATATTTCAACATCATCATCTCATCCTGAAAACGGCGGCTTGTCCACGAAAGGCACGAAAAAACCGGCATGTTACATTATTACCTGAAACGTAGGGCGTGCCGTGCGCGCCTTCCGGTACTTGAGCAGGCTGCTGATGCTTGGGGTGGCGCGCGCGGCGCGCCCTACAGTGGGCAACTTTGGCCGGCTGAACATTACCGGCCCCCTTTAAGGGATCATCGATAGATTGGCGGCTTATTGAATTTTTTCGTGATTCTTGTGCCTTTCGTGGACGATATAAGCTTTCCGGGCTCATGCGCACGCCTCCACCGTTTCAGCGATACCGGTTTCGATTTTGAAAGCCGCCACCGGGTTTTTCAGCGTGCCGACGAATTTGAGGTTTTTGGCCGGGTCGGCCAAGTCTATCATTTGCCGGTTATTGCTAAGTTGCAGCCTGTTCAGGCAAGATCGGATAAATTCCGGCGCAAATAAATCGTAACGCTCGAATTTATCCGCCAGTTCAGGATGCGCGCGTTGATAGTCCAGTATGCAATCGGCGACCAGCCGCCAAAACCGGTCTTCCGGGAAAGCGGTATGTTCCAGCAGGATGTGCGCCATATAACGGAATATCAAATCGAAGCAATCCGTGAAGATCGACAGCGTTTTCAATGCTTCAGGTACGGCTACCGACAGGCGTTGCACTTTCTCGGACAAGACGACATCCGTGTTCATGATCGCGGCTTCTTCGGCGATGTCTTTCATGATCGCGCGCACCGGGACATGGTTCTCGAATACCAGGATCAGGTTTTCGCCGTGCGGCATAAAGACCAGGTCGTAAGCATAGAAACAATGCAGCAGCGGACTCAGGTAGACGTTTAAATAATGCTGCAACCAGCGGCTCGTGTCGATGCCGGAGGCTTTGATCACAGCGGGCAATAAGGCCGTCCCCTGCGCATCGGTATGCAGCAACGCGGCCATCGTCATCAGGCGCTGCCCCGGCTTTAACTGCGGCACCGGGCTTTCCCTCCATAACGCCGCGAGCATTTTTTTATACGGGCTGTCACCGGCAATCGCCGTTTCGTAGTAATGAGCGCGATAACCGACAGCGGCGACTTCGCGCAAGATGCCGAAACCTTTTGCCGCAAGATAGGGATCTTGTTCTATCAAGCCGTTGATGCAGTCATTAATCGCCGGCGTCGTACTCATATAATAAGGCGACAAGCCGCGCATAAAACCCATATTCAGGATCGACAACGCGGTTTTCACATAGCGTTTATTGGGATCGCTGGTATTAAAAAAAGTCCGTATCGATTGCTGGGCAAGATAGGTATCCTCGCCGTATCCGAGACACACCAAATGACGCGCGGCAATGTCGGCGGCGAAGATCACGGCCAATTTGTTATACCATTGCCACGGATGGGCCGGCATCAGCCAATAGTCGTCGGCAGCCAGGCCTTGCCGGGCCAGTATTTGCGTGAAGTTTTCAAGCGTCGCCGCACCCAGCTCCTGCACCAGCAACTCCGTGTATGACAAGTCATCGGCGCAGGTGAAATCCGCTTTACTCTTATGCGCTGCCAGCCAAACCAGCTTGACCGGTGCCGCCGCTTCCGGTGCGTAAGCACGGTAGTCAGCGGCATCAAAGCCGATACGGCCGTTATTGGCGAGAAAAGCGGGATGGCCTTCCATCATCGCGGTCTCCACGGTCTGGAAATCGGCGTGGATAAGCTCGGCGACGGTGACGCCCTGCTTGCAATGTTTATACGCGCTGCCGTACAGCGTACTGCTAATCTCTTCCATATAGGTCGGCAGCATGTCGGCATCGATGCCCAGCGTTTCGCGCAATTCCAGGATGAAGCTTAAGGAATCCAGCAACGCTTCGTTGCCGTCCACAAATTTTTCAAGCGACGCCCAATCGATAAACCAGTGCTCCAGGCTTAACAGTTGCGCACGAAAGCGATACTCGATGCCCGGCCGGTCAGTTAACAGCCGGTAATGTCCCCAATCGTCCTCAGAAAATCTAAGTTCGGGCTGTATCAGCAATTCATGCGCAAACTCGCTGATCGCCTTACGCAAATGCAGGGCGTTAACCTTGGCCCAGATGCCGGGCTGCAAATGGGCGACAATTTGCGTCGGCGCTACGCTCTTGTCCAGTGCGGCCCGGTAT
>SCST01000496.1 GCA_004299465.1 Methylovulum sp.
TAAGGCGATTTCCGGCGAAGAATATACCCAACTCGCTGGTCTTTTTGTCCATTTTCTGCGTTGTAAAAATAGTTTCATAGCTCGCTATGCGCCTATTTTTACGCCTTGAAAATGAACAAAAATCCTGCGCGATTTGGGTATATTCATTCTTGGAAATCGCCTAAGGCCTTGCTATTGGAACGCTCAATTTTCAACGGGCGCCAACGGTTCAATATCAAGCTCAAAATCCATGCGGATTCGCCTTGCGGCGCTTTTCAGTTCCTTCCTGCTTTTAAACGGGCCGGCGATCACCACGTAACTGTTATCTTTCCGGACTTTGTGGGCCGGTATCATCGGCCCTTGATGAATGAGCATCGCCGCCATTTTTTGCGCATCGGCTTCATTATCAAAGCTGGCCACTAAAGCCGCCCAGTCGCTTCTTTTAATCTTAGCCGGCTCCGGTTGCCGGTAAAGCCGCCCAGGATGCCTAAGCAACAGGGCGGATTCCGCCAGCCCGGCTTCATCCTGGCTTTGCGAAAGTACCGGCGTGGGAATGCCGTCCGCCCGCTCGACAATGCGTTCGACTTTCTCCCAGTCCACGGAAACGCCTTTTTCAGCGCTGAGTTTACGCAGTTCCTTCAGTAACTGCTTTTTTAACCGCGCTTTATCGCCGGACCACTTCGGCAACGGTTCGTTAGCTTCGACGTAAAGCCCGTTTTGATGCCATGCCGTCAAATAAGGCTGGTGCACGATGCGCACGGGCAGGCCGACCGCTACTTTCTTGAATAAAACCTCAATATCTTCAGGATAAAGCTGCACGCAACCGTGACTGATCTGCATACCGATACCGTAGGGTTTATTGGTGCCGTGAATCAGGTAACGCTCAAAACCCAGGTTCATCGCATAAAGCCCCAAAGGATTGTCGGGACCGGGGCCTATCGCGCCGGGTAAGGGGTCGCCTTTTTGCGCATGCTCCCTGTGAATCGAAGAAGGCACGTTCCAAACGGGATTGGCTTTTTTGGTCGCGATACGGGTCAGGCCTGTCGGCGTATTCCAGCCTTGCCGGCCGATGCCGATAGGATAAGTGTAAAGCCTTCCCGCTTCCTTTTTAGGGTAGTAAAACAGCCGCATATTGGCAAGATTCAGCACGATGCCCTGGTTTGGCGCATCAGGCAGGATAAAGCTTAACGGCAATAAAACCCGGCTGCCGGGTTCCGGCGTCCACGGCGCGACTGCCGGATTGGCGCGCGTGATGTCGTTATAACCCAGGTCGAAGTGGCGGGCAATATCCGGCAGGGTATCGCTTTCACGCGTATCGATCGCCGCCAATGCACCGACCATCGTCTGTCCGTCGGCCAGTTCAAATGTGTTCGTCGCCACCGATTCAGGCGAAGTTTCCAGCGCTGCCAGCGCGCCGGTTCCAGGTTCGGGTTGCAGCGACATCGTCTGGCAACCGCCAAGCAACAGGCTAAGTAAGATAAGCAGAAGACCGGACGGTCGTGTTGATAATCGAATGTATGGCATAGCGAAGTTTTTCGTGGCTTTTGTGGACGATTTTTCGGTCGATTGATTACCAGCCGCTAAGCCAGTAAGTTTTATGCAGACTCAAATGGCTGCGAAGCGCCCTAGGCAATCCCTGGTGTAAAATGCCCAGTTTGAAACCCAGCCATTTCAATCCGGTCCGCAATGCCGCCGAAGGAATCAGCCAGGGACTGTGTTTCACCAGGTAGCGCATTTCCGAAACAACAAAGCGCAAGCCCTCTCCTGATGCGCCGCCGAATGTCCGTTGCAACCAGGCCGTATGGTTATGAAACACGCCAATATCGAAGTAACGCCTAAATTCCTCGAGGAAGCTGTAGTCATGGGAATGGAATACCTGGGCATCGGCGCAATAGGCGACTCTCCAGCCGGATACCAGCATCCTTCCGGCCACATAAGTATCTTCATTCATGATAGTGTCGACGGGAAAGCCGCGGACCTGCATCAAGGCGCTACGCCGGTAAGCGGCGAAGGAGTTGGAGATAAACGCTGTTTTAATGCCGAAACGCGTGCGATCTTTCAGGCTACGCAATTGGCTTTCAGCCGGGTAATTGAAGAGCCGGGCGTGACGGGCAATCGGCCCGGCGTTACGGTGTGGAAGCTGGCGTCCGTAAGCGGCCCCGACTTGGTTGTCGTCAAACGCCGCCAACAGCCGCTCTAACGCATCGGGACCGGCTAATAAGGCATCCTGGGTTAGGAACACAAAAATATCGACGTCCGCCAGCATATTCACACCGAACTGGCGAGTGCCGCCGTGATTAAACGCTGTCTTCGGAATCACATGAACATCAAAGCCCCGCGAGCGCGCCAGCGCGACGGTGTCGTCGCTGGACGAAGAATCGATCACCAACAGGCACTCCGGTTTCCGGGTTTGCTGATCGAAGGCTTTAAGCCAGGATTCCCAAAGCCTGCCGGCGTTAAGCGTAGGTACGATAAGACCAATCTTATTCATACAACGACCCCTCGGCCAGTTGTTGCGGCCGATTAGCCGGACCGGCTCCCATCAATGCCTGCCAGACCTGGTCGCCAAGTTTGACGGGATTGAGCTGGTGTTCGACATATTGCCGGTCATTCCACGACATTTGTTGCCAAGCAAAGTGGTCCAGCGCTTGCGCTTTACGCAGCACTGCGCAGACGGATGCTTCGGTTCTAGCAAAGACGAAGCCGGCCCCAAATACGTCCAGGTGATCCCATGCCAGGCCTTTCGCTACCAGGACCGGGCGTCCCGCCGCCATCGCTTCGGCCACGACATTGCCGAAGTTCTCGCGCATACCTCCGGCCTCCTCCAGACCCGACGGCAATACCAGGAAATGGCTGGCCGCCA
>SCST01000497.1 GCA_004299465.1 Methylovulum sp.
GCCGGACCCAAAAACCAGGCTGCCGTCATTGAATCGACTTTTAAAAAGCTCGCGCAACAAAACCGCTCGGGCGTAGTATTTGAAGCCTTTTCAGAAGACTGGAAACCCAGCAATGAAGGCAATTTTGGCCGTTTTTGGGGCTTGTGCCAAGGCGAACCGCCTTACCCCTGCAACAAGGAATTCTCGCGTCATCGATAAAACGCACCGTCTAAGTTAGCCGCCAAAAGTTGTTTAACAAAATAAAAAACCATTTGTCTCCCTTATCTACCACGAAGGGCACGAAGATCACGAAGAAAAATATTAACTTCGTGTTCTTTGTGCCCTTCGTGGTGAAAAATAGGTTAAAAGACTTTTGAGCAACTACTTAATGATGGAAATACCGTTTTATCATCCTCTATCGTTTGATAGAATGTCGACCGGTACGTTGCGGCTTTCTTTAACACTCTCATGCCCTTCCCTGTTGTCGACCGAGAGTAACACGGCGTGAACATGGACAAACGTAACGCTGTATCTTCCTTAGCGCCCGATTTTATTAAACGTCCTCAAAACATGACCCAGATGAAATTAATCCTGCTTATTTTAATGCCTCTGTGCTTATCCCTGGCATCTGAAATAAGTTATGGCCGCCATGCCGCCATCCTTATCGACGCAGATAACGGCAGAATATTGCACGAAGTAGATGCCACCCATGCCTGGTATCCCGCTTCCCTGACCAAGGTAATGACGCTCTATATGGCATTCAGCGCCTTAAGCCAGCGGCAAATCCAATTGCACGACAGCATGGCGGTTTCCCACCATGCCTCACGCCAGCCTACCAGCAAACTCGGCTTAAGAGCGGGAGAACGTTTGACGGTCCAGGACGCCATTTTGGCGATCGTCACCCGCTCCGCGAATGATGCAACGGTTGTGCTTGCGGAATACCTGGGCGGTAATGAAGAAAATTTCGCCGCTAAAATGACGGCAAAAGCCCATGCATTAGGCATGTATGATACGCATTTTATGAATGCAACAGGCCTTCCGCACCAATGGCAAGTCACTACGCCGCGCGACCTGGCTTTATTGGCATGGAAAATACGCCGTGATTTCCCCGATTTTTATCCCTTTTTCGCCGCACACAGTTTTTATTTCAGGGGGCAGGAATTACGCGGCATTAATAAATTCACCGCCGGTTATCCGGGTGCCGAAGGCATGAAAACCGGCTTCACTTGCGGCTCCGGCTATAATCTCATGTCTTCGGCACAGCAAAACGGCAAACGCCTTATCGGCGTCGTCATGGGAGGAATGACCAGCGCGGAGCGTTATCAATTGATGACTAAAATGATGAATGACGGCTTCGCAGACAGCGTCGGTGTTTATCCTGAAAAATACGTTACCGCCTTACCCGGCAAGTTTGCCGGTATTGCGCCTTATCAACTGGGCTGCGGGAAAGGCGCGCCCGCCCATTTAATGACCGCCGGCCTGGTTAAAAAAAGCCCCCATAAAAAACACGGCTCATCACATCATCTCGCCAGTAAAAGCAAAAAAACGGCGAAGACTTATTACACCAGCAGCAAAAGCAAGAAATTCTCCAAGACTCAGTCAGCCAGCAAAAGCAAGCCCAGTAAAACCCGCTATCGCCGCTCATAGCCCTTATTTGCTATTGATGTTCCAGATAGTTCGATAGGGCGAAACGTATCAGCAATAACGTCACCGAAACCGGATATAGCAGGTAATGTTGCGGTAAACCCAAGCTCGCTAAAACGCCCAGCATGATCACCCACGGCTGGACTATATTATGTTTAGCGAGCGCTTGCATCTGGCGTAACGTTAGCGCATCCGTTTTATGGTCTTGATCGGTAAAAAACAGCTCGATAAACGCCGCCACAAAAACGAAATAAAGCGGAAAAAAGAAAAATATCGGCGAATCCTCATTAAACAACGATCGCCAATAAGCAAACCAGGCTATCAATACACTGCCGGCAAACACATCATGCCAGAGCTTGGCCGCTTTTTTTTTGAACATCATACCCGCTATGCCACTGACGGCTAACGCAAAACCACTATAAATGAATACCGGTTCATCCAGTATATTTAATAATGGACTGGACGTTTGCACCAAAAAGCACAAGGCAAGACTCAGGGCGATGAAAATAAACATGGCAGTCACCGTAAACGTTTAAAACGGACATAAGCCCGAAAGCAGTTGATAATGTTTATGCACAGACTTTTTTTATTGCCGGTATTGGCTTCACAGAACTTGCAAAAATAGCCAATCACATCACAAATAAACATAAGCAATTGATTATTAATAAAATATATTTTTGTATAAAAATACTACAATTTAACAAACAGGCAAGTATTACCTTACCTTAGCGGCGTTATCCAGACCTTATGCACAAAGTTATCCACAGCTTGTGTGGAAAAATGATAGGTAATTGATTATCTGGGTTTAAACGCCAAGGACAATCCTGAGCGCCTATAGTGATCATTAAAGCCGTGATAAAATTAAAGCTCACTTTAAGAATTAGAAAAAACCAGAATCGCATACCGCTCAAAAAAAAACCAGTTAACGGAACAAATGCGCCTTGTGGAGTCTACTCAATCAATACCTGACAAACAAACAATTAATACCCATTCAATAAGCTATGTGTGTTTCATAAATGCTTGCCGAACTCATTTAACGAAGACTGGCATTTCTAGTGCAAGCACTTATGAAACAATTAATATGAACGCCAACAAAAACACGACGGGGAAAATCATGGGACCACAAAAATCTATCAATACACCGCTATTAAGCAGCCTGGCTATAGCAATGCTGCTTGGAGGCTGTGCATCGGGCGCTGATCCGTGGAAAGGCTGGAATCACGGCGCCCAGTCATTTAACGATAGTCTCGATAAAGGTATTATAAAACCGCTGGCCAAGGGCTATCAGTGGGTAACGCCTGACGTCGTTGATAAGGGCGTAAGCAATTTTTTCAGTAATATTAACGATATTGGCGTAACCGTTAATGATTTGCTCCAGTTTAAAATCCTGCAAAGCGGCATGGATGCAAGCCGCTTGCTGGTTAATACAACGGTGGGCGTTGGCGGCGTCATGGATGTCGCGCAAATGATCGATTTACCCAAACATCGCGAAGATTTCGGGCAGACCTTGGGATTCTGGGGCATGCCGTCAGGACCTTACCTGGTATTGCCGATTTTCGGTCCAAGCTCGCCCAGGGATACCCTGGGCCTGGTCGGCGATGCCTTGCTCAATCCGCTAACCTATGTATCGTTTATTGGCGGCACCGCCGCCGGAGCCGCTACGGCAGGCTCCACGGTCGTTGATGTCGCTGATACCCGAGCCGATGCCATGGCAACGGAAAAAATTGTCGACGAAGCGTCTTCTGAAAAAGACCGCTATGAATTCGTTAAAAATGCTTACGAGCAACGCCGCGAATACCTGGTCAATGACGGCAACGTGCCTGACGATGAGAGTTTTGATCTTGAAGCCGAAGAGGCAGATGAGGTTGACGGCGTAAATAAAACCATGACCACATCAAGCCAGGGAGCGACCGGTGCTCCGCAGATAAACCCGGCGACGCCATTAGCCGCTGATACCGCCAAATCGGCGCCTGTTAGCCGTCATGTCCTGGACTTGTCGGCACCTGAAGAAAAATAAGCGCCGATGAGCAGCTTGCCTTATCCCGAGCACTGGAGTGATATTGATACGACGCTCTATAACAGCTCAGTTAAGGTTTTTCATACGGTAAAAAAAATGCTGAGTGTCAAAATGAAGCTTCATGCCGATACCCAGGTACAGCAAGGCGATATTTTTTTATTCAACCATTTTTCGCGCTTTGAAACCTTTATCCCGCAATTTTTAATTTATGAGCAAACCGGCGCATACAGCTGCGCCATCGCGGCGGGTGAGTTTTTTTCCGAAGCAAGCGTCCTCGCCAACTATTTAAAAAAAGTCGGCGTTTTCCCGCATGACCATGAACGTTTGTTTCCGTTGCTTGCGGCGCAAGTCCTGCGCGGACGTAAAATCATTATTTTTCCGGAAGGCGGCATGGTCAAGGACCATCAAGTGATGGATAGCCGGGGCCGTTACCGTATTTATTCAAGACTCACCGGACGCCGGCGCAAGCACCATACCGGTGCCGCTGTCCTGGCGCAAGGTATAGCCGCTTTTAAAGCGGCGATTTGCGATGCGCACCGCCGGAATAATCACGATCAACTACGCGCCTGGCAAGGCGCATTACAGCTCGACAACCTTGACCAATTACTGGCGTCAGCATTCAAGCCCACCCTGATTATCCCCGCCAATATTACCTTTTACCCGATTCGCTCGTCAGATAACCTTTTACTGAAAGCCGTCGAGCTGTTCGCCGATAACCTGAGCCTGCGCCAAACCGAAGAGCTTCTGATAGAAGGCAATATCCTGCTGAAAAATACCGACATGGATATTCGCATGGGCAAACCTATTGCGGTCTGCGACGATTTGAATCCCTGGCATCGTTACCTGCTGAAAAATGCTGCTGCACAATTTAAAACGCTCGATGATGTGTTTGCGATGAGTTCATCGCCTAAAAACCGGCAGCAAGAATGCCTGTCCAGGTATTTTAAAAAAACGGCCGATACCCTACGCGATGCGTATATGGAAGAAATCTATGCAAACGTCACGATCAACCTCAGCCATCTTGCGTCAACGCTGATCATGTATTGCATGGAACACGGCCAGACACGCATAACACGGCAGCGATTTTTCGCCACGCTTTATATCGCCGTCAAACAATTACAACAAAACAACGCCATCAATTTACACCGAAGCCTGCTTAACCCGTTCGATTACGGCGACTTGATCTCAGGTGCCAGCCAACGCCTTGAGCATTTTATCTGCGTCGCAAAATCGACAGATCTTGTTATTGAACACGAAACCGGCTACGAATTTTTACCCAAGCTGTTGGCAGAACAGGACTTTGATAATATCCGCCTGGAAAACCTGGTAGCGGTCTATTGCAATGAAGCGAAACCGGTCCCGGCGATACGCAAGGTCGTAATCAACGCCTTGACGGCGCACGACAGCATCGACCCGAAACAACTGGCGATCTGGCAATTTGAAGATGAATGCTGCGATTTAAGCTGGGAACGCCACGCCTATAAAAAGCCGTGTTTTGACGACATCAATGAGCACGAAACCGCGGTAGCCGATCCCCACCCCTTCTTCCTGAATCCCCAACACGCTAACGGGATCGGCATCCTGCTGATACACGGCCTGCTCGCAAGTCCCGCAGAATTGAGGGATTACGGTGAATACCTGGCAACACAGGGCTATACCGTCATCGGTGTGCGGCTAAAAGGCCACGGATCATCGCCTTGCGCCTTGCGCAATAAAACCTGGGAAGACTGGTATGCTACCGTATTGCGGGGTTTTAATATCCTTAAGGCCTATACGCCAAGGATTTTTGTCACAGGATTTTCGAGCGGCGGCGCTTTGGCGCTCAAACTAGCCGCCGAACAATACCCTGAAATCATCGCAGTCACTGCCATTGCCGTCCCGATAAAATTCAACAATCCTGCTTTTATGCTCGTACCTTTTTGGTACGAAGCCAACAAACTGGTGGACTGGGTCCCGGCCTACGAAGGCATCAGGCCTTTTATTGACAACCGCTCCGAGCATCCTGCCATTAATTACCGGCATGTGCCTATCAAAAGCCTGTATGAGTTAAGGCGGCTGATTCGCGCCATGAATGACAGCCTGCCGCACTGCAAAATCCCGGTGTTAATCCTGCATGGCGACGAAGACCCGATTGTTGCGGTTAAAAGTGCAACCGAAGTCATCGATAACTTGCAAACCAGCAACAAGCAACTCAAAATCATCAATTCAAACCGACACGGCATCCTGATGGAAAATATCGGCGGAACCTGGCAAGTCATTGATGATTTTATCGCCAATTGCCAGGGTTAACACTTGCAAAAGGCCAGCAATCAAGACTCCGCTCATCAACAGAAGCATTCCAATGAAAACAAGACCATTTAAATATTCATCGGCAAGCTACGTTAATCTCTCAAAGAACCAACAGCACCAGTTTGCGCAGGGACATGCACTGAGAATTTATAACAGCAATTCCATTTACAGTTTTATACCGAAAAATGCCTGCTCGACGATGAGAGTCTCGCTTGCCATCGCAAACGGCTGCATTGCCGACACTGACAAGCTGGATGAATTGGATTTTAACTGGATTCACAACAATAACGATACCTTCAGGGCGGAC
>SCST01000498.1 GCA_004299465.1 Methylovulum sp.
CATTTCTTCTTTTGAATTAGAAGGCGAGACGATTTCAATACACAGCTCAGGCGCGTGCGAATAAGGCGTTTCATAACCGTATTGCTTGATAAATGCTTTGGAACACCAGGCGACATCGGCAACTTTTACGCCGTCCGTTGTTTGGATTGAGCATTCAGTCAGCGCTTCGCCTTTTTTGAGCTTGCGCTCCAGCAAAGTGCCGATGAATGACTGCAATCGACCGCGTCTATTGGAGGCGGGCGTCATTTCAATTTTTCCGTAACGGTTTAACTCAATTTTAAAAGGTAAATTCTTAAAATATGGGCTATCAATCACTTCTGACCATTGCATGGCGTTTAATCTTCGATATTAAAATACGGCGGCATGTTATTGATATAAGCCATATACATCGCATCCGCCATCGCCCACAGCACATCCAGCTTGAACTGGAGGATTTGCACCATGCGATCCTGCTGTTCGCGGGTCTTATACCAGTCTAGCGTAATCGCGAGGCCGTGTTCGACATCGCGCCGGGCTTCGGTCAAGCGTTTGCGGAAATAAGTGTAGCCTTCGATGTCGACCCAGGGATAATGTTCCGGCCAGTTGTCCAGGCGTTGCTGATGGATTTTCGGCGCGAACAGCTCGGTTAACGACGAGCTGGCGGCTTCATGCCATTCGGCGCGGCGCGCGAAATTGACATAGGCGTCGACGGCAAAACGCACGCCCGGCAGCACGTATTTCAATGATGTGATGTCTTCGCGGCTTAAACCGACGGCGATACCGAGCTGTATCCACGCTTCTATGCCACCGGGGTCGCCGGGGTGACCGTCGTGGTCCAGGATGCGTTGTATCCATTTGGCGCGGGTTTCGCGGTCCGGGCAGTTGGCGAGTATATTGGCATCCTTGATGGGAATGCTGACTTGATAATAAAAGCGGTTGGCAACCCAGCCTTGCAGTTGTTCTTTAGTGAGTTTGCCTTCATTCATCAGCGTGTGGTAAGGATGATGAATATGGTAATACTTTTCCATGCCGCGCAGGGCGGCTTCAAATTCTTCTTTAGTCCATGCTTTATTATCGTTATTGCTCATGGTGTTGTCCTTTTGGGATTGATAAGACGGAATTGCACTCCGGCTGGAACTATAAGTCGATTTCCAAGCCATCGTAGGCGACCTCGATGCCTGCGGCATCGAGGATTTTACGCTGCTCGGAATCTTCGTCCAAAATCGGGTTGGTGTTGTTGATATGTATCAAAATCTTGCGTTTATTACCCGCGCTGTTTAACACCTCGATCATGCCGCCTTCGCCCGATTGCGGCAAATGGCCTATTTCGCGGGATTTTTTATGGCTGATGTTTTGTACGCACATTTCATCATCGGTCCAGAACGTACCGTCCACCAGCACGCAGTCGGAAGTTTGCATCGCCGCCATGACATGCGGTTCTATTTCGCCCAATCCCGGCGAGTAAAACACTCTTTTGCCTGTCGATATTTGCTCGATGATAACGCCGATATTGTCGCCGTCATGCGGGTCATGGCGGTGCGGCGAATAAGGCGGTGCCTTGCTTTTTAACGCCTGGGTGTAAAAGCGTAAATCGTCCATGCCGGGAATCGTGAAACTGCTGCCGTCAACCGGGATGGGATGGTGATTGACGGTGCAGTAATGCGCGAGCATGTTGAATAACGGAAAGCCGGAGCTCAGGTCCTGCCTGACCATCTCGGTGCAGTAGACTTCCAACGGTTTGCCTTCGCGCAGCATCAGCATGCCGGTGGTATGGTCAATCTGGCTGTCGATGAGCAGGATAGCCTTAATACCGGTGTCGCGCACACCTTCTTTGGGTTGGATGGCGGGAAAGGCTTCCAGTTGCGCGCGTATATCGGGGGAGGTGTTAAACAGCAGCCAGTTTTTGTTGTCGGTGCTGACGGCAATGGAGGATTGGGTGCGCGCCTTGCCGTTCATTTCGTT
>SCST01000499.1 GCA_004299465.1 Methylovulum sp.
CTGACCGATATTAACCTGGAGATTTCCCGCCATGACAAAATTGCGCTGAGCGGCGAATCCGGCGCCGGAAAAACAACGCTGTTCAATTTGTTGCTGGGCTTTGAAAGCGCAACAACGGGGACGATACGGCTGAACGGACAGGCCATCGACCGCGATAATGCCGGAGCAGCAATCGCCTGGGCCGGACAAGATCCTTATCTTTTCCACGGCAGTATAAAAGACAATATCGCCCTGGCGCATCCTGGAGCCTCCGAACAGGATATTCTCGATGCCGCGGAAGCGGCGGGAGTCACGGAATTCAGCGGGCAATTGCCCGAAGGCCTGCTCACATCGGTCGGCGAACGCGGCTACGGGCTGTCGGGCGGGCAGGTACAACGCATTGCACTGGCCAGGGCATTCCTGAAAAATGCCGAGATTATCTTGCTCGACGAACCTACCGCGAACCTCGATACCGATAACAAGACCCGCTTACTGGACGTCATAGACCGGCTGTTTGGCGACAAAACGCTGATCATCGCCAGCCACGACGCGGATGTCATCAAGCGCATGAAGCGGCAACTGGTGTTAAACCAAGGGCGGTTATTGTCATGAACGACCTGTGGTTTTTCGTAAAATTATTCAAGCCGCAACGGACTTGGCTAGCCGGCGGCATACTGCTGTCGTTATTGACCGCGCTGTCCTCTATCGTGCTATTGAGCTTATCGGGCTGGTTTATCAGCGCCTCGGCACTGGCCGGTTTGGGCGCCGATGGGTCGGCATTCAATTTCCTGCTGCCTGCCGCGCAAATACGCGCACTGGCAATCACCCGCACCTTGGGCCGCTATACCGAGCGATTGCTCACGCATGAAGCGACTTTCCGCGTGCTCGCCGATATCCGCGGCTGGTTTTTCCGGCAACTCATCCCGTTGGTGCCGGGACGCCTGTCGGCGATGCGTAGCGGCGATTTATTGTCGCGCATGACGGCGGATATCGATGCGCTGGATGCGCTATACCTGCGCCTGCTCGCCCCTGCCGCCGTCGCCGCGCTGGGTGTTAGCGCCGTAACAGGCTTCCTGTCAAGTTATGCGCCGTTAATCGGCCTGAACACCGGCCTGATGCTGCTATTGGCGTCGGTGGCGGTACCGTGGCTGTTTAATAGGCTGGGACATGCCGGCGCTGAGGAAATCGTCGTGCTGGCGGCGAATTTCAGGATCCGGCAAGTCGAATTATTGCAAGGCCTGGCGGAATTGCTGGCCCACCTGGCCTACCCGCGATTCAGCGCTACCCTGGGGCAAATATCCGCTTTGATGATTAACACGCAACGGCGGAATAACCGCTTAACGGCAATTTCATCGGCGCTGAGCTTATTATTATCGCAAATCACGGTATTGGCGGCGCTGTTAATAGCCGCGCTATTATTCCGCGACGGCCTGCTGTCCGGTGCGGAATCGGTCATGGTGATATTTTGCGTATTGGCCGCCTTCGAGCTGGTAACGCCGTTACCGCAAGCGCTGCAAATGCTGGCAAAAACCCGGAAAGCCGCAAGACGCATCAGGCAGGTCGCCGAGCTGCCGCCGACGGTCAAGCCGCCGGTGCAGGCCTCGGCATTGCCCGGCGTTTACGATTTGCAAGTCGAAGAGCTCAGCTTCCGTTACCACGAGGAACAGGATTGGGTGCTGAAACAAGTTTCGCTAACTATTCCGCAACGCAGCAAGCTCGCGATTATCGGTCCCAGCGGTTCCGGCAAGACGACGCTGCTGCAATTGTTGATGCGCGCTTACGATGCCGGACAGGGTCGCATCCTGCTGGGCGGACAAGATTTCAGGCAATTCGATGCCGATGAACTATTAAGTTGTTTCGGCGTATTGTCACAGCGCAGTGAATTGTTCGCCGCGACCATCAGGGAAAACCTGCTGATCGCCAAGCCCGCTGCGACGACCGCGGAATTGGGCGCCGCGATCAACGCCGCCGGGCTGGCGACGCTGATTAGCCGGTTGCCCGACGGTATCGATACCTGGGTCGGTGAAAGCGGCTTGAAAGTATCCGGCGGCGAAGCAAGGCGCATTGCATTGGCGCGGCTTTACCTTAAAAACGCGCCCATCCTGGTGCTGGATGAACCTACCGAAGGCCTGGATGCCGATACCGAACGCGAGGTGCTGAACGCATTAGCGGATTTTGCGCAGGACAAAACGCTGGTCATGGTGACGCACCGTGAGACAGGCCTGGATTTGGTCGACAGGGTTTACCGGATGGAGTGCGGCGTTCTTTCGGAGGCGTAGTCGCAGTTAGAAAAATGGAACGCAGATGACGCAGATAAATATGATATACGCAGATGACAGCTTGATGCGGCTACCTGAGTGTAGGGCGTGCCGTGCGCGCCTTTCGGTATTAAACTAAGCTGCTGATACGTTGGTGGCGCGCGCGGCGCGCCCTACAGTAGGCAATTTTACCAGGCTGAAAAGTTACGAAAAATCTTATATTATCTTAATCATCTGCGTTCCATTGTATTTGATGCCGGCTATCGGTTATTTAATGAGCACCTTAGTCAACGCGCCCAACGGAGCGCTGTTGTACTCGTTAAATGCTTCGCCTTGCTGCTCGATGAATAATGCGGCAATGCCCGCCTTGTTGGCCGCCTCGACACCTCTTTCCCGGCCCAGGCACAACAATGCCGTAGACCAGGCATCGGCTTGGGTCGGGTCGGCATGCAGCACGGTCACCGACACGGTATGGTGCTCTACCGGACGGCCGTTTGTCGCGTCCAGGATATGGCTGTAGCGTTTCCCATCGGCATCAAAATAATGCCGGTAAGTTCCCGAGGTCATAATTGCGAGAGGCTCGGATTGCCCAATGGTGATGACCTTATGCATCGTGCGCTCACCGGACAAGGGTTTCTCCAGTGCTATGCGCCAGGGCTCGTCGCCGGGCTTGTTGCCGCGCGTCTGTAATTCGCCGCCGATTTCCACCAGGTAATTTTCAATGCCTTGCTGTTCCAGCACCCTGGCAATACGCGTCACGCTGTAACCCTGTGCGATAGACGACAAATCTATCCTCAGTTCCGGGTTGAGTTTGCGTAAATGCCCGGCATCGATCACATCGATTTTTGCAAAGCCCACTTCTTTCAGCGTCGCCTGCAAGCTTGCCTGGTCCGGGATGAATAATTTGTCGTCTTTAAAGCCCCACAAATCAAATAAGGGCTTGATGGTTAAGTCATAACAACCGTTACTGGCCTGGCTTACAACGCGCGCCTGCCCGATCAGCGCAATAATTTCGTTATTGACCGGCAGGGCTTCGCTAGTCACTGTCTTATTAAGCTGTTCAATAGCGGAATCCGGACGGTAATTGGATAGCAATTGGTCAAGACGGCTGAACTCGGCATCTACCGCTTTTTTAAGCGCTTGCGCGTCCGCCGTTTGCGCTGACCAGAAACTGATGTGGTAGGTCGTCCCCTGCGCCTCACCGTTGAATTTTTGTACTTGTTCGGGCTTTTCGCAACCGAGCAGCGTAACGGTGAGCGTCAGGATAAACAGCAATTTGCAGAATGGGATAGGGAAATAATGGCTCATGTCTTAGTAATGGTTAGGGGCTATGAGCCGGTATTATATCAATCGAGCTTATAAACCGGTGACTTTTAGCGGCGCCTCCCCCCTTCAAGCATTCCACCCACATCGGTACGCGATCGCATCACGATGAATTTCTTGACAATATACCGGGACAATGATCATATCTCGCCGTTCGTATTCCCTGTCTGGTTCTTTCTCGAATGAGGTGATCGTTATGCAATATATGTCCGGTATAGTCGATGTCGCCATAGGCTTGGTGTTTGTTTATTTGTTATTGAGCCTGATCTGTTCCTCGCTGACGGAAATGGCTGACCGTAAGGATTCCTTCGTAAATGAGTAAAGTCGCCCTGTAACCCGCATCACGCATGGACTATAGTGGACCCCAAAAAACAGACAGTAGTTTAAGATGGTGTCTATCATAAAAGGTAGGCTTAAATGAGTGAAAAAAAACGCACGGTCATGTCCGGCGCACAAAAGGCGAAAGTGGCGTTGGAGGCGGTGAAAGGCAACAAAAGGGTGAACGAGATAGCCCAGGAGTTCGGCGTCCATCCGACGCAAGTCGGCCTCTGGAAAAAGGCGTTGCTGGAAAATGCCGGGCAGTTGTTTGACGTGAAGCGTGGCCCAAAGCCCATTGACCCACAAAGCGCCCCGGAACGCCTGTACGCCAAGATAGGCCAGCTGAACATGGAACTGGACTGGCTGAAAAAAAAGTCCGGAATCAGCCACTAAGCCAACGGCAAGGCTGGATCGGTGCCGGTAATGAGCCGTCGGTGGCGGCACAGTGCCAACTGGCGGGCATTGCGCGGTCAACGGTTTACACGCATAGAATGGCGGTTGCGGATGAAACCGAGCTGCTCTTGTTGCGTTTGTTGGATGAAGAATACACCCGGCACCCGTTTTACGGCAGCCGAAAAATGGTGGCCTGGCTACGTGTCCAGGGGCATTGCGTGAACCGCAAGCGTGTGCAGCGGCTAATGCGTGTTCTCGGTTTGGTTGCGATGGCGCCAAGCCCCAACACCAGCAAAAAGCACCCGCAAAATAAAATTTATCCTTATCTTCTCAGGGGCTTAAGCGTGGTTCGCCCGAACCATGTCTGGAGTACGGATATAACCTATATCCGGCTGGCACAAGGTTTTGTGTACTTGGTGGCGATCATCGACTGGTATAGCCGTAAAGTCCTGGCTTGGCAGGTGTCGAACACGATGGACGCCAGTTTTTGTGTGGATTGCCTGGACGATGCCCTCAAGGGGTTTGGAAAGCCGGAGATATTCAACACCGACCAGGGATCGCAATTCACCAGCGAATCATGGATCAGAGTATTGAAGGACAACACCATCCATATCAGCATGGACGGGCGGGGTCGCGCACAGGACAATATCTTTGTGGAACGGTTGTGGCGGAGCGTCAAATACGAGGATGTCTATCCGAAAAATTACGCATCGCTGCCGGAATTGCTGGTGGGATTGGCGGAATACTTTATCTTTTACAATGGCGGGCGGTTTCATCAGGCATTAGGCTATAAAACACCGGATCAAGTCTATCGGACGGGAGACGGCGGCGGGGCAAAAATCGCCGATTATTTTGGTGATAAAAATGAATCTTCAAATGAAGAAATGGGGCAGCAACCCTCTGCTGTGACAGAGACGACACCCTCTTAAATTAGGCATTTAATTGTCTGGACAATGGGGTCCACTTTATAGGGGGGAGACAATTTATATTCTTGTTCATGCTCGTGAAGCACAATTGTTCCGATAACATCAAATTTATCACCTGTAATTAAAGATAGACTTCTTTTTGCTCTGGCAAAAGAGCTATCCGCAGACCTTTCTAGTTCCTCGGTACTCTCATCACGGACAGCGTGCCAAACAAGCACTACACCAGGTGATGTGTCCTTGAAAAGTTGTTTGAAGCTTTCTACTTCATTTACTGATATATGTATATCTAAATCCATAGATACATATTCTCCAATGAGAGTGGCAAGTTCTCCACACCCTACTGCTGAAAGGGGTACTGCCAGTACATCATCTGATACAAACATTGGCTGTTGTAGAAACGCCCCTAAGCAAATAATTTGCACGGATGGGCGACGACGAATGTGTTGATCTAATGCACTATCATTAAAAAACATTTATTTATTCTAAAAAGCCAACAAGGAAAAAGAGCAACGTCAAGCCTAACGTTACGGTAAGGGGCGCGCCGCCTACAAGACTTAAACGAAGCCACCGAACCTTGATAAAAAACCAAAACTTCAAAACCGCCACCGGGCGGCGCGTCCCTTTTGACCGACTTGTTGGGCTGAGCTATTCCGCCTAACCCTAACAATGCACGCCTGTTTTGCCTGCTAAATTTACCACGAAGCCTACCGACAAAACTGACCTTGGCAACGAAAACAGCAAATCCACTCGACTAACCCTTTACGCCCTTGGGTACAACCGGGCTAGCACACCACTCAACCCGAAACGCCCAGTGGCAACCCGACCGAAAACGCCCACCGTAGCAGACAAAAAACCAGTCAAACCCGGCGCTAAAAATGACCACAGCACCCGGCCAAAAAACGCAACCCAACAGCTTGAAGGCGGACAACACAAACCCAACCCCAAACAAGCCGGGGACAAGCCATTAGCCCGGCGCTTGTTGCAACCCGATGCAGCACTGGCAAAACAGACGGATGAAAGCCGACGGGCAGCGCGCCCACTTAACTCCAACCCGACAGGAACCCAACCCTGCCACCCGTGCAGCATGAGCAACCACAAAAGCGGACAATACCCGGCCAACAAAATACCCCATGCGCCGCAGCCCACAAAACACCGGCGAAAGCAACTCACCAACAACCCACACAATCTGGGCGAAAGCCAGCCAGCACCGAGAAAACAGACAACGACACCCAACAAACTTTCCGCCACCACCGGCCTGCAATCCGCGCCACCCAAAGCCCAACGACCCCGAAACCAGACCGCCCAACGTGACGGTAAGGGGC
>SCST01000500.1 GCA_004299465.1 Methylovulum sp.
CAAGTCCTGCATGGCTTTCGCCCACTGTTGCCCGTCCTGCTCGTAAGCGCGTTCCAATTCACGCAGGTGGTGTGCGTTGCAGAGCGCGTGCAGGCATCCCGTGTAGTGGTAATAAGGTTTCCAATGGTCATGACAGAGGATGCCTTCAAACAGGGGCAACACCCAGGGCAAGCGCATAAAAATGTCAGGTTGAAAAAATTATTTTTTCCCTAAATTTGTCACTTAGAGTGGCCATAAAGCGTTTTCGTTTGATGCTCAATTTAGAGGGCTCTTTTTTTAGCAGATTGATACAGAGCTGGCGGACAATATTAAAGTTTTCAGGTGCATAGCCTTTTCTGATGCGCGAGTCATCTTCCCTAAAGGTTACGTCCAAGACCCAATGCAGAGAGTTCTCAATTCCCCAATGAGCCCGTGCCGCGTGTGCGAAGGGTTTCACATCCGTCAGGGTGCAGATATAGTGCCGCCGTTCAAGGGTTATTTGGCCATTGATGAAGCGCTCGCTTTCGACCATGCCAATGCCTTTTAGGCCTTTCCATTTTTCGGCATCGGGCAAGGTATCCAGGCAAGTCGACAGATAGCACCGCCGCGTCTCAATGCGGCCATGCCCCGCATCGGTTTCCACAGAGGTCTGGAGTTGGCACAACTCCGGCTTGTTGGCGGCTATCGCCTCCTCAAAATAATCGGTGATGGCCTCATATAAATGCTTTTGGTTGCCCTTCACCGCGAGGACATAATCAGCTTGTTTTTCAATGATTTTTTCCGCTATGTCAGTTTGGCAGCCCATCGCATCAATAGTGATGATGCAGCCCTTGACTTCAAGCAAGTCCAGCAAGGCGGGTATCGCGGTGATTTCGTTGGACTTCGCTTCGGTCTTGACCTGACCTAATGAAATGCCGGCTTGGTTCGCCCAGGCGCTGACCATGTGAATAGCTCCCAGCTTATTCTTGCGGTCGTAGGAATGGCGGGCGGTCTTGCCATCAATGGCAACGACTTCGCCGAATGCCAATCTGGCAACGCTTTGCGCCCAAGCTATAAAGCATTCGGTCAGTTTGCCGGGTTCGATCCGCGAAATCACCCGTGCTATGCAATCGTGCGAGGGGATGCCGTTCTCCAGCGCTATCCATTTACGCAGCCAATCCTGCTTTTCTTTGCCGAACGTTTCTATGGCTTCCCAGCCTTCCGCGCCGCTGATGACCGCGCATATCGCCAAAATGATGATGTCGAGGAGTTGATGTCTTTTGTGCCGTTCTATTCGTGGGTCTTCCAACGATGAAAAAGCGTCCTGTAAACTTAATGCCAATTGCTGCTTCCCAAAATGCTTAGTATCTCATTTTTAGGCTAAATTTATATGCGCTTGCCCTGGAGGAAATGTAACTACGGCAGAATATGAATAACTATACCCAGGAACACCCGTCGTGTCGGAAATCGTTCCATTTGGACCATTGTAAATCTGAATACCATTTCGGTAGAAAGTAAAATTCCCCTGTCCATACCATGGACCTCCTACTTCGACGCTAGCAACACGGCTTATTCCAGTCATGATATATGGTACAGAAGTACATGATCTCCCCCACGCTTGCCCTTGCCCAAGACAGAGCAAAATAAGCCCAATTGCGAAGATCCGAATTTTTGTAATGACGGTTTTTTTCATGGCAGCATAGCCCTATCGGTCCGGTTGATGGAGATTCTAGTAACCTCACTAAAGCACCATATTACCCATGAAATATAAAAACTTGAAAGCGCAATAGACAGCGAAAAAACGCGTCTTTTGATGGGATAGAAACTTTAATTGCTTAAATTGTAGTTATCGGAATGCCCGGAAAACCCCGCCGTTCAGGGCGAGGATGGATAACGCGGCCACACCAGTGTCCTGTTATATTATTGGCGAAATATGCAATGCTAAATTCATGATACGTTTGCGAGTCCACAA
>SCST01000501.1 GCA_004299465.1 Methylovulum sp.
GTCAAGCTTTGTTACGTCAATGTCTGCCTTTGATAATGCCCAAATACCTCGTGATGAATTTTCAAGCAGTCCAAATTTTTTAAGATAAGTTCTACTCCACGCGAGCCGATAGTCAACTTCACTAACTGCGCCCTCTTCTCCATGAGGCGTTTGTAGTATGTCATCAGAAACTTCAGCAATGACATAAACCTTGTTATTAATTTCTTCAATTGAACCTGAGCCACCAAGTTCTTGAAGCGCCTTAACTGTTGGAACAATAAGTTCATCAAAAGTGGGCAAGTTGCTATTTGTTTTTTTTCGTGCCATTTGTTTTTTGTATCAAAAACAATCAATTCAACTTGCATTGCGCATTATTAACATTAACTGGATGCAAAGCGGTTCATCATGTCGATAAAGTCATCAAACAAGCCCTCCACATCATGCGGTCCAGGGCTGGCCTCTGGATGCCCCTGAAAGCTGAATGCAGGCACATCGGTGCGTTTAACGCCTTGCAAACTGCCATCAAACAACGAACGATAGGTGGCAAGCAAATTATCCGGCAAACTGGCTTCATTGACCGCAAAGCCGTGATTTTGGCTGCTGATCATGACGCGGCCAGTTGCGATTTCCTGTACCGGGTGATTCGCGCCATGATGGCCGAATTTCATTTTTTCGGTTTTCGCACCGCTGGCCAAGGCCAATAATTGATGTCCCAGGCAAATGCCGAAAATCGGTATCTGCTTAGTCAATAGCGTCGTAATTGCATCAATGGCGTAAGTACATGCCTCGGGGTCGCCGGGGCCGTTGGATAAAAATATGCCGTCGGGGTTCATCGCCAATACCGTTTCCGCCGATGTGGTCGCCGGAACGACGGTTACGCGGCAGCCGCGATGGACCAATAACCTGAGAATATTACGCTTAATGCCGAAATCGTAAGCGACGACATGCCGGCTCAAATTTGCCGCTTCAGTGTGGCCGTGTTGCAATGACCAGGTGCTTTCCGTCCATTCATACGATTCGGCGGCCGTGACTTCCTTCGCCAGATCCATGCCTTTTAAGCCGGGAAAACCGGCTATTGCGGCTTTTGCAGCATCCAGGTCAAGGGCTTCTCCGGTTATAATACAGCCGCGTTGCGCGCCTTTATAGCGCAGCAAACGGGTTAATTTGCGCGTATCAATTTCGGCAATAGCGACGACATTATTGGCCAGCAGATATTGCTGCAACGAGTTTTCACTGCGCCAGTTGCTGGTCAGTAGCGGCAGGTCCCTGATTACGAGGCCGCCGGCGAAAACGGCTACAGACTCGTTATCTTCGCTGTTCGTGCCGACATTGCCGATATGCGGGTAAGTTAATGTGACAATTTGCCGGGCGTAAGACGGGTCACTGAGGATTTCCTGGTATCCCGTCATCGCGGTGTTAAAAACGACTTCGCCGACGGCACAGCCGTCCGCACCTATAGATACGCCACTGAATACCGTACCTTCTTCCAACACTAATAAAGCAGACTTAGTCAAACACGTTACCTCAAATGTGCAAAACGGGATGAACCCTTAAGGACGCATCCCGTTATAAATAAACAACCTTTAATAAACAAGCTAGCGGGGAATTTTACGAAATTATGCCGCTTTGGTCATTAACAATTTTTGCCCGGCGCAATCGATACGGATGAGCCAGGGTTTAGCGTCCGCCTTTCCATTGCTGTTTCCGCAACTTTTTCCGGGCTTCTTTTTCGGCGCGGATAATAACCAGCTCGGCCAGTTCCTGTTCCATCATTGCCGGTGTTTCCAAGCTGATTTTGCCCAACGTGCCGGTGCGTAATTCAGATAACAGCAGTTTAGAGGCTTTATCGATGTCGACGTGTCCGCCCGAACGCAAACAGCCGCGTTGCTTGCCGATGATGTCCAGCAATTCCTGTTCGCTTTCGGGGAGTTGGGCGAGCTGGAATCGCGCCTTTAAAAAATCGGCGTAATGCTCGAGCAAATACTCGGCGGCAAAGAAGGCGATATCATCATGCTTGATCGCAGTATCCTTGATGGCGCCGGTGACCGCCAGCCTGTAGCCGCTGTTTTTATTGTCGAGATTAGGCCACAGCATGCCCGGCGTATCCAGCAGGATAATATTGCTGCCGATGTCGATGCGTTGCAGCATTTTGGTCACGGCGGGTTCGTTACCGGTCTTCGCGATCGTCCGGCCGGCCAATATATTGATGAGCGTGGACTTCCCGACATTCGGTATGCCGATAATCAG
>SCST01000913.1 GCA_004299465.1 Methylovulum sp.
GGGTCTGTATTCGAGGATCTCTTCGAGGGGTTCTTTGGAGGGTCTGCTCGGCGGGCTGCCTCCCGGGGCGCGGATCTACGCTACAACCTTGAGATCAGCCTTGAGGAAGCGATCCATGGGACAGAGAAAGAGATTACCATTCCCCGGCTGGAGCCATGTGGCGCCTGCAAGGGGAGCGGGGCGAAGCCGGGGACATCTCCAACCGCTTGTCGTTCCTGTCGCGGCAGTGGCCAGGTCCGGTACTCGCAAGGCTTTCTCACGATCAGCCAGACCTGCTCGGCCTGCCGAGGCGAGGGGCGTGTCATCGAACATCGATGTCGGGACTGTCGGGGTACGGGGCGGTCTCGGTCCGATCGGGCGCTGACAGTAAAGATTCCCGCTGGCGTGGAAACGGGAATGCGCTTGAAGCTTCAAGGCGAGGGCGAGGCCGGCCCCCATTGGGGGGATCGAGGCGATCTCTACATCGTGATCGCAGTGAAAGAGCATCCGCTCTTCTCGCGGCATGGCGACGACCTGTACTGTGAGGTCCCCGTCAGCTTCGTGCAGGCAGCCTTGGGAGCCGAGTTGGAGATTCCGAGCTTTTTCGGGATGACGAAGCTCAAGATTCACCCTGGGACTCAATCCGGCGCTGAGTTCCGCATTCGCGGCAAGGGCGTGCCGCGCTTGCGTGGTCATGATCAAGGAGACCTGGTGGTCAGGGTCGTGGTCGAGGTGCCCAAGCGGCTGACTACGAAGCAGCGCGAGTTGCTCGAAGCCTACGCTGCTCTGGAAAACGGCGAGGGAAGTCCGCAGGTCCAGAACTTCTTTGAAAAGGTCAAGAGCCTGTTCGGCTAATCTGCCTTGCCGCATGTTGCTCTCCGATTCCGCATCCCGCGATTGCTGCTAGACAGAGGTAGAGAAGCTGTCAGCTTTCAGCGGTCAGTTATCAGCTTTTTCTGAGACGTCTCCTGCCTTGTCCGAAGCCGATGGCTGAGCGCTGATCGCTGACGGCTATTTTCAGAGGACACTGACCCATGGCCGGCAGATCGCTGTATCTCATCGACGGGAGTTCCTACCTGTTTCGGGCCTACCATGCGCTTCCACCCCTCACGAACAGCGAAGGGATTCCGACCGGAGCCGTATACGGTTTCACCAACATGCTCCTGAAGATCATCCGCGACGAGCGGCCGGAGGCCATCGTCGTGGTCTTTGATTCTGCGGGTCCGACTGAACGGCACGAGCAATACGCTGACTACAAAGCGAATCGCGAGCAGATGCCGGACGATCTGAGTCGTCAGATTCCTTATATCCATCGGGTGGTGGAGGCGATGCGAATCCCGCTCCTGATGCAACAAGGGCAAGAGGCGGACGATCTGATCGGCTCGCTG
>SCST01000502.1 GCA_004299465.1 Methylovulum sp.
CTTCCTTAATCTTATCGGTGACTTTGCCGAGTCCAAGAAAGCCGGCGAGGAAGCTGATCGCCAACGACAACAGGCCGCCGAGTATGCTTTCCACACGCCGTGCCGCTGAGCTGATATTGCCTGCGGCTATGGCGACGATGGAGTCTATAAAGGCCATGACCACTTGGGCGATTTTCGATAGCTTCTCGATGAACACCATGACCGTGTCGTAGATCGAGATGATGGCGGGGATGAAGCCTGCACCAGGGATGAACATGCCGATCAGCTTAGGGATAGCTTTTTTGACGATAGTGTCGGTGACAAAGCCGGTAATGCCGCTGATGACTTGGTCTTTCAGGTCGGTCAGTTTCTGCTGGATCATCTCCCATGCCGCCGCCATACCTCCATCGGCTAGCTTTTTGACGATCTCGAAGCCTTTGATGGCCCATGCGACACCTTTTTCGATTCCGCTGATGATTTTTTCGCCTTTGTCGCCCAGCGCCTTGACGAGTTTCTTGCGTATGCCCGCCCAAGTAATGCCGAGAACGCTCAGCGCCAGTTTGCCAAGCTCGGACAGGGACAGCGCCTTCGGGATATAGACACCAACCAGCGAGCCGGTAAGCCAATCGATGAGTCCGGCTTTGAAATGGCCGCCGAAATTGGAAGCGAAGCTTTCGAAGCCGAGTTTGGCGGCTTTCACCAGATTGCCGACAAACGGCATGGGGTTTTTCAGGATGCTCTTGATCGCCGCGCCGGTGCGTTTGACATAGGCCATCGCGCCCGGTTTGACGACGTCGAAGATGATTTCCAAAAGATTCCAGACGGCGTTGCCCGCCCAACTGATGAAATTACCGACAAAACCGCCGAATACCGATTTAAGCTTGTTAAACGCAGTCGACAACAGCACGATGTCGATGATCTCTAGCGACTTAAACACCGCGATAAACAATGCCGGAATCTGTTGCACGAAACCTTTTACCGCAGCCACGGCATTCCGAAACCAAGCCCAAGCCCGGCTGAGCGCTTTAGTCTCCTGCATTTTTTGCCAGACATCATCTTGACCGATCAACTTCATGAACGGGCCAATCAGGTTTTCGGGAGTCGGCGCTACCACCTCGTCGCTGATCGGGTCCTTGCCCAACACCGCGCTCAACAGGTCATAGCCATTGGGCGCGTTAGCCTTGGCAAACGCCGCGATGGGTTTAAGGATGGCGTCCTTGACCAGGCTAACGATGCCGTCCTTGAGTCCTGTGGCGAACGCCTTGATCTGCCCGATCGGCGCGGTAACGATGCTTTTGGCCCGTTCCCACACCGCGCCCGGATCGGCCAGATCGGTGACCGAGAATTTTTTGACGAATTGCTTGATGTCCTGCCAAATATTGCTGCCAATGCTGCTCAGCGCCAGGAATTGCTGTGCGGCAAATAAACTGACCTTGTCGAATACGCCGTGGTTAGCCAGTGCCTGCGTGATCTGGCCGCCACCGGGAATCATTTCGATGGCGCCTTTGAGGATATTGCCGGCATTTCGATCGACGTTGGCTCGGGTGATCGGGTTGTAGCCGATGACTACGGTGAGCATCGTAAAACCGGGGACGTCGGAAGCGTGGCCGGCAATAAAACCGGTG
>SCST01000914.1 GCA_004299465.1 Methylovulum sp.
CTCAGATTATCAACCAGGTTATCGACTTCTTCTTCATAAAAATCGGCCACTTTAGCCAGCATCGCATCCATGGAACCCGCTTCCTCGCCGATAGCAACCATCTGCTGCACCATATGCGGCCACATATTAGTCTGCTGCATTGCAAATTGCAGGCGTTGGCCTGTCGACACATCTTCGCGCATTTTCATCACAGCTTCCGCATAAATAATATTGCCGCAGGCGCCAGCTACGGACTGCAAGGCCTCAACCAGCGGCACGCCTGCCGCCGACATCGTAGACAGGGTCCTCGCAAAACGGGCAATAGCCGACTTGTTGATAATAAGGCCGACAACCGGAAGCTGGAGTAAGACCTTGTCCAGGAAGTGATTGAATGCCCGAGAACGCTTTTTGAAATAACCGAACACATAAGAAGAACCTACGACAATGCCGAGAACAATCCACCACCATTCCTGCAGCCACTTGGACATATTGACCACCATGCGCGTAAATGACGGCAAATCGGCGCCGAAACTCTTGAACAAATCTTCAAATACCGGCACAACAAACAACAACAGGATAGCGGTCACAATAAAGGCGACTACAACGACGGCAATAGGATAAGTCAGCGCTTTCTTGATCTTTTTCTTCATTGATTCGGTTTTTTCCTTGTATGTAGCAATCTTGGCCAGCAAGGTATCCAACACCCCGGCATGTTCGCCCGCTTCCACAAGGTTACAGAATAATTCATCAAAATACAGCGGTCTTCTTTTAAGCGATTCAGCTAGGCTGTCGCCCCCTTCAATATCGAATTTGATACTCAGCAACATCGCTTGCATGCTCGGGTTTTCATGGCCTTTACCGACAATATCGATGGCCTGCACCAACGCGATACCGGACGCCAACATGGTCGCCAATTGCCTTGCAAAAACAGCAATATCACCCGAGGTGATCGGTTTTTGCCTCGGGCTGAACAGCGGCTTGGATTTTTTCTTGATCTTGGTGACGCGATAGCCCTGCCGCCTTAATTCGACTTTAGCTACCGTTTCATTCCGCGCAGAAATTTCACCTTTGGTTTTGGTCTTGGTCTTGTCCAACCCTTCCCAAATAAAATCCAGTTGATCTGTATGCTCTGCCATTATTATTCCTTGGTTACTCTATCAATTTCTTCCAGGCTGGTAATGCCCTGGCGAATCTTGTTTAATCCCGATGCCCGCAAATCATTAATACCTTCGACTTTAGCCTGTGCGCTAAGTTGTAAGGCATTACCGCCTTCCAGAATCAATTCACGCATGACGTCACTGAGCGTCATGACTTGGTAAATACCCACCCGGCCTTTATAACCGTGGTTACAATGCTCGCAGCCATCCGATGGCTTGAATATATTGAGTTTTTTCAACTC
>SCST01000503.1 GCA_004299465.1 Methylovulum sp.
CCAGCGACTTGGTCATCTCCGCTATTTGCTTTTCGGTGGCTTCTTTTTCACGGTCGTGTTTGATAATCAGCGTCGAGACCAGCTCGACAAAGCTGTCTTTGTCGCCGTTCTGGGCGACTTCCAGTAATGCCTGCTTGTCATCATCTGGCAGTTTGCGGTAATCGCGCATGGTGGCGGGGCCTATGCCGATTTGGCGCATGGCGTCGAAAAACTCTTCACCGAGTTGTTTGAGGTTAGCTAGCTCTAATTTTATTGATTCGTATGACCGCCCTTCCACATAGCGACAATATTCTTCAAAAGTGGTAATGATTACCGGTTTTCCGTCAATTAAAATCTGGAATCCTTTGTAAGCCTTTGATTGTTTTATTTTCTGTAAATCCACTAAATCGGTAACATTACTGATTTTTTGGATTACATTGAATACTTGCTTGCGTCCAACGCGCTCGCTAATCAACTGAGTAGCTCTTCGCTGGTCATCACTAAACGCGCTTTTAATCTCCATTAGCTCCTGCTCCATCTTATCTTCTGGCGCATTCACCTCGACCAAATCAACCTTTCCGGTCAATGGGTTTAGTTCTATGTCAGGTTTTTTATCTCGTGGCATGATGCGTGTTTCCTATGGTTTACGACTGTATCGTTGTTTTATTTCGTCAAGATCGGCTTGGCAGGTTTGGATGTCGTGCTGGTGCGCCAGCGCCAACTGCACCATAAAAGGCCCCAGCCGGTAGCGTTCGGGAATTTTGGTTTCCTGCACTACGCCGTGCTTCATCATGATGGCAATCATCCGAATGGCCGTGCCGTGGTCTGAGCCGGTAGCTTTAGCAATTTCTCCGGTTGTCAGTCCGTGGAAAGTCAGCCCGCCCAGAACTCGAATAATGGCAAACGCCCTTTTCATCATTTCACTGTCTTTATAGTTATCGGGGTTCATGGTCTTTGCCCCCCCGTTTTAGACAGATAATTCTGTAATGGGGCGCTATGCTCATAACCGATGGGCAATCCCTCGCACCAAAGCGGGTCACGCTCTGGCATCCACAACAAATCAGCAACGTTTTCGGTAAATTCTTCGGCTATATTTTGATACCGGAAAACGGAGTCAGATGGGTTGAACGTGTCGATAAGCGCCCTATCGACAAACCGCTGGGCAATTTCCTTATACGTTGTTGCGCCTTGGGTCAATTCGGCAAGCAAGGCAAAATCCTTATGTAATCGCTCAATATGCTGAGCAATAGCCAGTGCTTTGGTTGCACTGATTAGCGGTGTTAATGAGTCTGTAAAATTAGTCATGGATAACCTCATCAAATAATTCAGGTTGCTGGTATTTCAAAACGTTACCGCGATGAAATACCATCGACTCCAGCGCCTGCTGGATGGCGGATAGCGTGGTCTCCATATCCGCCGGGTGCTTGTAAAACTGGATCAATGCGCCGATGGCGGCATTGGTGGTCTCTTGCAGCAAGTGGATGTCATCGGCTTTTACTTTGCGGCCTATGGGCACCTCAATCACTAATTTATTGTTGCTGGTCACCAGCCAGCGGCTAACGCAATCAATGCCGCAGGCCATTTCAAACGGCTTGATCATATTGGCGGGCAAGCCGCCGCATTCCACCCATTTGTACAATGTCCATTTCGAGGCCATGCCCATTAACTCGGACACTTGTTCCAGCGAACGGTTATGTTTGTCCTTGGCGTGCTCGATGCACAGCTCCATCGCATGGCGCAGATTGCCGGCATGAACCCGCTTCCAATTGCGTTTAGCCATTGGAAGCCTCTAAAAAACCAACCGCCAAACAAATACCGGCCTTGCATCTGTTAAAAGCGCATTTCATAATGCGAAAATAAACCCGTCTTAAACCAACACGGGAAAACACCATGAACAACGAGCAATACCATGAACTAAACGGCAAAATACAAGGACTGGTCGATATTGTTTTAACGCTGGTTATAACGTTAGAGCATAAACAAATGATTGATGCCAATGCCTTCGCTGATACGTTAGAGCAGCTGGCCTTCATGCGCGACCTATGTCCTGAGCTGGAATCGGGCCGGGAGCTGATAGATCATTTTGTTGAGCTGCTTGATGATCATGCTGAGCGTAACGCACAGGCAGATTCCGGGACGTCGCAATAAACCGCAGCGAGGACTCGGGGAGGCATGATGTGCGTTGTACTTTAATGTGTCGGCGGCGATGAAAGCCGGGATGATTGTGTAAGCGGAAAAATAATGTACCGTCAGTTGGCGCTACTGGGCGTGTGGCCGGATGTCGATCCCCATGAAGCGGCTCGGCAAACGCTTGAACCAGTTGCCTGGCGGCCGCCTCGGTAGTTATGCGCTTGCCGTTGCGTCGGGTGCCTGCTATGACATAAGCGCCGATGATGGTCGCATCCAGCGACTGGTTAGGAATGAGTGCTTGATACATGGTGGTCTCCTAAGCGGTTGGGTTGTGTTGTAGTACGGCAAACCAGCACAATAGGCGTTGCATCGCCAGTTGTCGGTTGCTGTCGTAAACCGCGAAGCGGCCTATTTCAGCGCGGTAATAGCCGTATTGCGGCAGGTATTGGATGGACATGGCTGCCTCCTAAGCGGCTTGTTGGTCAGTTGATGGTTTAATGCCAAGGTGACGGCAATTGAGTCCGGCGGCATTCATGCGCACGATCATCTTTTGCACATTGCGGATGTGCTTGCCTTGCCGGTCGGCAATTTCACGGTTGCTCTTGCCTTGTTGCAGGTAGGCAGCGGTTTCGCGCCATTGCGGGTGCTTGGCGAACAGTCCGTCGATCAGGGCGCGGTGCTCGGTGACCAAGGCCTGATTGAGCAACTGCTCCATGCGGTTGAAGGCGCTGATGAAGGCGATGTTCCACAGGAAGGCTTTATCGCCGGTGAAGCCACGCACCAATAGGGTGAAACCGTCGCGAGACAGGTTGTAGGCTTTTTGTTCTCGATTCATAGCGTCAAGGTAAGAGATCGGCTCAAAATTGAGCCGATTAAACTCTTTATCCGGGCATTTTTTGAGAATAGCTTCGATGTCGCGCAATACGTTTTTATGCTGCTTATCGAACTTCTCAGCCACCAATAACGAGGTGGTGTAAATATGGTCTTGGTCGGTAATGACGATAGGGTTGGGGGGGGTGTCATGGTCGTCTCCTAAGCGGCTTGCCTTGGCGTTTTTTCGTAACGTCCAGGCCAAAGTTGTGAGAGGGGTAATCCGGTTTTAGCGGCAATAACATCAGCAATGCGGCGGGATGTGGAACGGCCGTAGATGATATGGTTGACGCAGCTGTCGGAAACTTTGCACAAACGTGCAATTTCTAGTTGGTTAGAGTTCGCTTTTTCAAGGGCGGCCTTGATGTCGGCTGGGTGCATGGTTTTTGCCTCGGTTGTTTAGGTTTTAAAAACTCATAAATCAAAATGATTTATTTAAGTCGGGTTTATTATTCCACAATAGTGGAATTTGTCAATCCATTTTTATGGAATTTATATGTCGGTAGAAATTACAGAAACACTAGGGGAACGAATAAAACAAACGCGCGGAAATATGTCGCTTGTTGAATTCGCAAATTTATTGGGCATAGGGAAATCGTCGTTAAGTCTTTACGAAAAAAATGAACGCATGCCCCCTGCTGATTTTTTTATCCGCATGGATGCGTTATTGCATATTGATTCCGTTTGGTTACTAACTGGCAAAGGTGCGGCCAGTACCGGCGAAGAGATGACGTCCGACGAAGCGGCGTTGTTGTGGAATTACCGTCGGTGTACTCAAGAAGCGCAGGCTGTCTTGACGCAAACGGCTTTGTTATTACCTAAAAATGGCGGCGGTGTTGCCGATGAAAAAACGGGGTAAATTTTTAATTAACAGCGAGGCGGGACATGACAGAAGACAAGTTAGATGTAATGAACAGGGCGGAAAGCATTGTTGCAGAAGCAGTCCAGCAAGAAGGCTACGACCTGCCTGAGCTGATAAGGGATGAGCTTATTAAGGCGATTAAACTGCATGGGCTTAGCCAAGCCGGGGCTTTTAATTTGGTTGGTGCAATCGCCAATGTGGAGCGGCAAGCAGGACGCTTACCGCTTAAGGCATTTCCGTTTGAAGGGTTTAAGGAAGGTTAACCCTTAAACAGCCAGGTAGGGTACGCACCGCGTACCTTTTCAATGAATTAAAACAGGAGCGGACGATGACGGATGAAACCACCGACCACCCGGCGGGCGATACGCCGTGTTTGGAAAGTAAACTGCTGGCCCTGCATACCTCGACGGTTTGCCTGGCCAGGGCGCTGGTATTAAGCGGCGCGTTGGATAGGGAGGTGTTTAACGATCAGCTTGACGAGGCGCGTAATTGGTTAGCCAGTTTCGATGAATGCGGCCATAATGTAGCGGCGTTTGACGAGTTGACGGCCATGTTGAAGAAGGTTTAATCATGAGCAATGTTTATAAGCATCCCACTTGGTGGCAAAATAACGATTCCACTCAACCACCGGAGCCGCCCGATATGGCACTTGCCGAACGTGTTGTCAATCTTGAAAAAGATGTCGCGATGATCAAGACGGATATTGCCGTAATTAAATCCAATTACGCCACGAAAGAAGACCTGGCCAAACTTGCAACCGATATTCACAAAGCGATGACCGAGCAGACGCGCTGGATTATTATTGCGATGGCTACCTTAATCGCCATTACTACCGCTATTCAAAAAATCATTCCCGCCGTCGCCGATCGCGTTGCTTCATCCCATGAGCAGCCTGTTAATTCGCCGAAATAAGCCAGATAGGGTACGCACCGCGTACCTTTTCAAAAGCGCGGCCTTGGACGGTAGGTTTGGGTAGTGGCTTATTTTTAAAACAATTTAAAACGGGTGGAAAGTATATGAATGAAAACAACTACACGCCAGCGGATGAAAAGGCGCTGGCGATGTATTACGCCTATGCTGCACTGGTAAAAACGCTGAGTGATTCAGGGCATTTACAAATGGATGATTTGTTTAAAAACCTGGCAGGTGCGACACAACAGCTTGGTAGTATCGGCGAAACGGGCGCAGCAGCCTTTTTAGGCGCGATGAGCGAGAATCTGACATCGATCTGACTGCCCAGCCTTCAGGCACCGGATGTGTTTGCCAATAAGTGTCGTCTGGCTCATTGGCTTCTAATTGTGCTTTAAACTCCTCGAAGGTAAGCCCTTTGGCAATGGCTTGGATTACCCATTGCCGAAGTCGCCCTAACTGTTCCGGTATAAAGTTTCCCGTAATGGCGAATGCTTTTTGGTGGGCGTGGTTGAATGTTGCAAGCTTCATTATGTATCCTCATTAAGTTTCATTTCCTAAACGCTTCCGGTGGCGGCC
>SCST01000056.1 GCA_004299465.1 Methylovulum sp.
GGAAAATCTGATTAACCAGCAAGAAAAGCTGCCGGCTTTTTGGAAAGCCGGCAAGCCGGCATAAAGCGTTGGCTTGCAAAGACAGCAAGCCAGCGTTTGTTTACGACATCAAGAAAAGTTGTTTCAGGTTGACGAACGGTTATCAACCAGCACCTTGAGTTTTTGCCCAGGCCTAAGCCCCTTGCTGAGCGCTTCCATATTCGACTTGCGCAAATCATTAACCGGCACATTAAATTTTTTGGCAATGTGTATCAATGTGTCGCCCTTGCCTACCGTGTAATGGACCAGGCGAATAGAAGAAGAGGACGATGCAAGCTGTTGATGGACTGATTTAATAGCGAGCTTACGGCCGGGAACCAACGCTGTTTTCAACGTGATTTTGTTCCATTCCGCAATATCTTTAGGATTTACTGAAAAACGCTGCGAAATATTCCAGAACGTATCGCCTTTTTTTACCGTATAAAACTGGCTGCCTGGGTTTTGAATCTTGGCTATTTTAGCAATGAAAGGGGTTTGAAGCGGCTGTTTACCGGCGACAGGAAGCTGTAAACGCATGCCTGAACGCACGGAATTACCGGCTAAATGGTTTGCCTGCCGCAATGCACTAATCGTCGTATGGTGCCTTCCGGCAATAACGGCCAACGTATCGCCGGACTTGACTTTATAGCGCCCGGAAGCCGCTGCCGGGGATTCTTCGCGCCGCGCTTCGACGCGCCTGTTTTCGCTATGCCGAACCTGCGCAACTGCCTCGCTGCGAATTTGGTTAAAATCAACCCGTTCATCAAACGGAAGTTGGGCCAGGTTTCTTTTGAAGGTTTGCGCTTCAGCAACGGGCACCAATAAACGATGCGGGCCTTGAGGCGCCGTACAGGATTTATTAAAACCGGGGTTCAGTTTTAAGAATTTATCATAAGGCGTATTAGCCAATTGCGCCGCTTTGCGCAAATCCAGCGGAGACTTTATATCCACCACTTCAAAATAAGGCTTGTTCGGTATGTGCTGCAAATGAATATTATATTCCTCTGCGTTGGCAAATATTTTTGCAATAGCCAGCAAGCGGGGCACATAATCCACAGTTTCCTGCGGCAAGTTCAAAGACCAGTAATCCGTCGGCAAATTACGTTCTTCATTCTTTTCAATGGACTTTCTTACCCTGCCCTTCCCGCAATTGTACGAAGCGAGTGCAAGCAGCCAATCGCCGTCAAAGGTTTCACTCAATTCCTTAAGATAGGTCGTTGCCGCTTTGGTTGACGCATAAACATCACGACGCCCGTCATACCATACATTTTGCTGCAAGCCATATTCTTCGCCAGTCGACGGCACAAATTGCCAAAGCCCCGAGGCATCGGCGTGCGAATAAGCATCAGGTACGAAAGCACTTTCAACGACAGGCAATAACGCTAATTCACCCGGAATATTTTTTGCCTCGACTTCATCGAGAATATGGTGCAAATAAGGTTCCGCACGTTGCTGGATGATCGCGAGAGAGGCGGGATGCTGCAAATACCAATCGATTTCCCGGTCGATCCGGTAATGTTCGATTTCGGGTAGCGAATATAAGGATAATAGGCGATCCCAAACGGTATTATGGTGTGCGCTTTTTGATTTCTGTTTGCCGAACCGGAGCCGGGAGCTGGCGTGTGGATAGAGGCTGTCCTGTTCATCGTTACCTGATTGGCCAGGCAATTGATCGTTGAGACTTAGCGGTTTTTCGGATGTCCCCGAACAACCTGCTGCAAGCAAAGACAGCAAAATTAATAGAAAATTAACCGACCTGTTAAAATTAACATGCATCATCTTAAGCCTAAGAGTGTAGTTTAAATCACAAGGTTTCTAGTATATCCTGTTTTTCTTGAAAAACATCAACCTAATCTGGCATTGAATCCATCTATGAAGCGTAACTTCCTATTTGCCTGGTACCAAACACCCAGGGGAAAACTGCTGAAAGAGCTTGAAGCTGACTATTTACAACGCGCTATTACGGTCAGTTGCCAGCAAACTGTCTTGCAGATCGGCGGGCTGGGATGGGAAGATGAATTTATCGATTGCACGCTTTACAAATATTACACGATATTGGACGCCAAGAACCTGGGCTGCCCCGGCGCCCGAAAAATCCAGGCCAAAGCGTTTCGCTTACCACTGAAAAGCGATAGCGTCGATATGATAATCGTGCCGCATCTATTGGAGTTTGATAGCTACCGGTTCCAAACCATGCGCGAGATAGAACGCATTTTAAAGCCTGAAGGCATTGTCTTGATTATGAACTTTAATCCCTGGAGCGTATGGGTCAGGTACCAGTATT
>SCST01000504.1 GCA_004299465.1 Methylovulum sp.
CATCCCATTGAAGCGCAACAGGATTTTACGCTGATCAGCGAATTTCATTTATTCGGCCATCCCGGTTCCGCATTCTCTTCCCCGGACGGCATAGCGCCTGAAACGGCGCAGCAATTAACATTAAAAGGCGTGTTTTATCTCGCCGGCAACGACGCCCATGCCATTATCGAATCGGCCGATCAAAGCCAAAAAACCTACAAGATTAACGACACATTACCCGGCGGTGCAATTTTGCAAGCTATCGAAAATAATAGAATCATCCTGATGACGGATAAGCGCCAGGAGTCGCTGTTTTTGAGTGAACCCAATTCCGGGCGTCCCGCACCCGCCGATGAGCCATTTGAGCCGCAAGCCGCTAACGAAGAAGTGCCGGAACCATTTGAGGACTCCTCCGACGAACCCGTCATTCAACCGCCCGAATCACTCGCCAATTAATTATGTTTTTTCGTTTGTTAGCCGGCTTCCTGTTTATCTTGTCCTGTTCTCTTGCCGCGGCGGAAAAAGACGAGTTTTCCCTTAACCTGAATGAAGTCGATATGCGGGTGCTGATCGATACGGTCGCCGATATTACCGGCAAGAATTTCATTATTGATCCGCATGTCGCCGGTAAAGTCAGCGTCGTGACATCCAGGCCGATGCGCGCCAGGCAGATCTACGAGATTTTCCTGTCGATACTCAAGGTGCACGGCTATGCGGCGGCAGGCGAAGGCAATATCGTGAAAATCATCCCGAATGTCAGCGCCAAGCTCGAACATTCGGTGCCGGGGCCGGCATCCGACGAGCTATTGACGCGGATTATCCAGGTCCATCATGTCGATGCCGTGCAGCTGGTGCAAATCCTGCTGCCGTTAATGCCGCAATATGCGTTTATGTCGGCGTTCCCGGACAGCAATGTCATCGTCATGTCCGATACGACCGGCAATGTCAACCGCCTGGCGCAAATGATCGGACAGATAGACAAGAACGGCGACCTCAAAATTGAGCTGATCACGCTGCAACACGCCAACGCCGAGGATCTGGTCAAGACCTTGACCTCATTGGTCAGCGCCAGAAGCCCCGGCAAGGCGGGGCTGTTCGTGCCGTCGCTGGTTGCCGACGCCCGCACGAATACCATTTTACTGGGCGGCGATCCCGCCAGCCGCATTGAAATGCGCGCCTTGGTCGCCCATCTCGATAACCCGGTTGAAACTACCGGCAACACCGAGGTCATTTACCTGCATTATGCGCAGGCCAAAGATTTGGTCGAGACCCTGACCGGCGTTAAAAGCACGTCCAAAGGCGATATCAACGCCCAAGCCAAGACCGAGGCCAACACGCAAAAAGACCTTGACATCCGGGCTGATGAAGCCACCAATGCCTTGGTGATTACCGCACCCGACGAACAAATGCGCTCGCTTAAATCGGTTGTGCGCAGGCTCGATATCCGCCGCGCCCAAGTGCATATCGAAGCGATCATCGCCGAAGTCAATTATACGAAAGATCAGGAGATCGGCGTTGAATGGCATACCGAGCAGCTGAAAAACGGCGTATCGGCGAATGCGTTTACGAATAACCTCGGCGATTTTGTCACGAACAGCGCCAAAACGATGAGCGTCGGCTACTTGGTCGGCGGCGAATTGCGCGCCTTGCTGGCCGCCTTTGCAAAAGACAATAATGTCAATATCCTGTCCACGCCGTCGCTGGTCACGCTCGATAACGAAGAAGCCAGCATGATCGTCGGGCAAAATATCGGTATCTTGAGCGGCAGTTTCACGACCAATACCAGCGGCTCCAATAATCCATTTCAAACGGTGGAACGCAAGGATGTCGGCATCAAGCTGAATGTCACGCCGCAAATCAACGAAGGCAATGCGATCAAACTGAAAGTCAAACAGGAAGTGTCCAGCGTCGACCAGACCACCGCGTCATCGCCTAGCGGCGTCAGCATAGACAAGCGCGAGATAGACACCTCGGTGCTGGTCGATGACGGCAAAATCCTGGTATTGGGCGGATTGATGCAGGACCGCGTCGAAGAAACCATTACCAAGGAGATCGGAAGAGC
>SCST01000505.1 GCA_004299465.1 Methylovulum sp.
CAAAAATACTCTTATATGACACATACATCAAAACCGAAACCAGTACATATAAAACCGGTGTCAGTAACGGCGTTACCGTGGTGCAAAGAATCGCCTCAACAAAAACAAACCCCAGCAATTTATAAATCGCGCCCTGGTTTTTCGATACAGCGCGGCCGCTTTGTTCTTTTGCCTGACTGAAAGGTGTATTCTTGAACAACATCAACGGATGACTGAACCAACCGACAAAGGTATTGAGCATCAGTAAGGTAAAAATCAGCGTAATATTGGCATAGGCGTATATCCAGCCGGCTATCTCACGCATGGATTTACCGTTGAAATGTTCCGCGGTAAATTCCCAGTGGAAAAAGAATTGGCCTATTTTGTGGAACTCACCGGATAAAAGATTGGCAATCGCCATGAACACAAACCAGCAAGCCACGATGCCGGCCGCGGCTATAACCGCTAACGGCAAGCTCTCGTTGACAGCCCAATAAAAACCCACCGGATGTTCTGACGCCGTTTTAAGATCGCTGTATTTTGCCAGCCCTACGCCGACCAACAAGCAGCTTACCGCCGAGAAAATCCCCAATGCCGGCGAAATACGCCCAACCAGCAGCAAGACACCGACAAACAGCGTGTACCCGACCCACATCCAGGGCAAGCGGCCCAACAGTAATAAGGATTGTTGCAACCAGTCGCTGAACTTTGGCTTTTGGGTCTTTCTCACAAGGAAATCCTGGAAATTCCGACCGCTTTGCGCAATTCCCTGATAAAAGGCACGCTGATGGTGCGCGCTTTTACAGCGCCTTCCAGCAATTGTTCCTCTATATGCTCGGGCGCTTGCAGTAAGGCTTCATAGCGTTCCCTCGCGGGCGTAATGTGGTCATTGATATGCTCAAACAACACCTGCTTCATGTCTCCCCAGCCTATGCCGTCGGCATAGCGTTTGCGTATTTCGAGAACCTCATGAGGTGTCGCAAACGCCTGGTAAATGCTGAATAAGGTACAGTCTTCGGGGTCTTTAGGCTCTCCGGGCAGCAAAGAATTCGTCTTGATTTTATTGACCAGTTTTCTTAATTTTTTCTCAGGCTCAAATAGCGGTATCGTGTTGTTATAGCTCTTGCTCATTTTGCGGCCGTCAAGACCTGCCAAGGTCGCGCCATGTTCTTCAATCAGCGCTTCCGGCAAGACAAAATGTTCACCGTAGATATGGTTAAACCGTGCGGCGATGTCTCTCGCCATTTCGATATGCTGGATCTGGTCCTTGCCCACCGGCACTTTATTGGCGTTAAACATCAGTATGTCCGCTGCCATCAGTATCGGATAACTGAACAAGCCCATCGTAATGCCTTTATCGGGATCGTTTTCTCCGCCTTGTTCATTGTCGGCAACCGCCGCCTTGTAAGCATGGGCCCGATTCATCAAGCCTTTGGATGCCACACAGGTCAACATCCACGCCAACTCCATAATTTCCGGCACATCGGACTGCCGGTAAAACACCGCATTCGAGGTATCCAGGCCCAGGGCCAACCAGCTAGCGGCGATTTCGAGACTCGATTGCCTGACCCGCTCCGGTTCCTGGCATTTAATCAACGCGTGGTAATCGGCAAGAAAGTAAAAAGGCATGACATTCGCGTCTTTGCTCGCGGCAATAGCGGGCCGGATAGCGCCGACATAATTGCCTAAATGCGGCGTGCCCGTCGTGGTAATTCCTGTCAAAACAATTGCTTTATTCATGAGGTATAAGAAGTTCCGTTTATTATTAGTGTTGAAAGTGGCCGACATATTACATAGATTCGGGCTAATTTCCAGTAGAACCTAAGCTTTTAAGCCTTAAACCCGCCGATCTTTCATTACACTTTGTATACTACAGTTTTTAGATAATGCAACCGGGGTTCAGCGCGCTTATTTGCATCGCAAACTTGTTAGCTCTTGTTTAATAGGTGTTGCTTTTGTTATCTTGAAGGCAAACACACAAGGACATCCGATGTTTAAAGGATTATCACAGCATGGCCAATTTTAAAACCCATTTATCCCTATCGACCGTGATCGGTACCGCCGCAGCCGGTATGGCCGTCAATATGCAATTGATTGCCTATACGCATACGCCCTGGTTTATATTCCTGAGCATCCTCGGCGGTATGTTGCCCGATATTGATGCTGATAATTCCAGACCGGTCAAGTTGTTATTCAGTCTATTGGCGCTATTGGGTGCATCAGCCGTATTGCAGGCATTTAAAAACAGCTATACCCCGCACCAGCTATTAATGATTACCGCAGCCGCCTTTCTGCTGATTCGCTATGGCGTATCAGCCTTGTTTAATCAATTTACTGAACATCGCGGTGTTTTTCACTCCTTACTGGCCGCACTGTTTTTTACTCTGCAGTTCACCTGCATCAGCTACTTTTTCTTGCATTGGAGCGTAGTGCATGCCTGGCTGAACGGTATATTCATCGCTATCGGTTTTATCACCCACTTATTGCTCGACGAACTCTACAGCGTTGATTTATCGAATTCGAGAATGAAAAAATCATTCGGCACGGCAATGAAATTGTGCAGCTACCGCAATATTACGGCATCGGCATTAATGATGATCTGCACAATAGCGCTTTACTGGATAGCTCCTTCGCCACAGCCGTTAGTTAAAATAAGCAAGGCGGCGCTCGCCAGGCCTTCCGATATCCGTAGTGTTTTTCGATAATCCGCTGTGTTCAATCCAGCTTGACAAGACTTTTATCGATTGTCTAAATCATAGCAAACAAGGTATTGAAGGCTTAGCTAAATAAACCTGATAGTCCGGCGGCATCCCACCGAACTATCAGCAAATCCTCCTTACGAATTAAATATCACTGCAAGAAATGGGCGTAACAATCTCGTCGACGGCGTATTTATTGGGTTCACCCGCTTGCCCGGCCTGAATAGGGGTAAAAGTTTTATATCCTGTATCGTGGCCCGTTAAATCAGCCGGATTCAGTGCCAGCGCCTGATTGCTTATCCAGATGCCGGTAACACCATCGATCAGGTCGGCACCAAAGTTGGAACCGCTCAAACTGACCTGGAGCTGTTTATTGCCCGACAATTGACTGGCAATGGTGGCGGAACCGACCAGCGGAGTCACATAGGCGCGTGGTGGATTGGTGGCCTGGGTGCCCCTTTCCACGGCATCAACATGAGCAATTCTGAAAGGCGCTACACCGCCAGCATGGCTAATAACCATCTTGAGCGTTGTTGTCCACCCGCCGGGAATGACGGTACCGATGCGAAAGCAATACTCTCCGCCTCTCATGAATTGCTTGGCGTCCGCAGCATCCGCGGCTGATGGTAATAACGCCAT
>SCST01000057.1 GCA_004299465.1 Methylovulum sp.
TGTTTAATGTCATATAAATAACAATGTCTTACAAAACATCTGCACGATAAATCGCTCTAAGGGCTATATTCCGGGTTGTATTATCGGAAATATTCAACGATAATACGCCTCCTTTAGCCGTTACGGCTAAAACATCATGGTGATCGTGTCGGTCCTCTCGCAACGATACGCTGTAAACCCCGCCAGGTCCGGAAGGGAGCAACGGTAGCAGCAGATTCGTGTGCCGGGATGCGGCTGATACGATTACCGCCCACTCAAGCCCGGTTTTCGAGCCTGCAATGAATTACCAGGTTCTCGCCAGAAAATGGCGTCCTCATAATTTCACAGAAGTTGTCGGTCAAGAACATGTTGTCAAGTCGTTAATCAACGCGCTGCAGCATAACCGGCTGCATCATGCCTATTTGTTCACCGGGACCCGCGGCGTAGGCAAAACAACGCTGGCCAGGATTCTTGCCAAAGCCATCAATTGTGAAAACCTCCAGGATTTTAATCCTTGCGGCCAGTGCAGCGTATGCCGTGACCTGGACGAAGGGCGATTCCTTGACCTCATTGAAGTCGATGCCGCATCGCGCACCAAAGTCGAAGACACCCGCGATTTGCTCGATAATGCCCAATATGCGCCCAATCAAGGACGCTATAAGGTCTACCTGATCGATGAAGTGCATATGTTGTCCGGGCATAGTTTTAATGCCTTGCTGAAAACGCTGGAAGAGCCGCCTCCGCACGTAAAATTCCTGTTGGCGACTACCGATCCGCATAAAATCCCCGTTACCGTGTTATCCCGCTGTTTGCAGTTTAATCTTAAGCGCTTGTCGCCCGCGCAAATTTTTACCCAGATGAGTTTTATACTCGAACAGGAACATATCGGCTTTGAAGCGCCGGCGCTCAAAATACTGGCGCGTGCGGCCGACGGCAGTATGCGTGATGGTTTAAGCCTGCTCGATCAGGCAATAGTTTACGGTAACGGCAAGGTAAGCGCCGAGGATGTTAACGCGATGCTGGGCATCCTGGCCCAACATCCCGTCGAAGCACTGCTATTGGCTTTGGCAGATGGCGATGCGTCGGCGATACTCGATAAAATCAACGAAACGGCAAACACGCAGACCGATTTTAGCGATGTCTTGCAGCAAATATTGCAGGTATTGCACCGTATCGCATTGCTTCAACAGGTGCCGGGACTGGTCGATCATGAGTTTGACGGCGAGATGCTTGTGCAGTTGGCGTCACGATTTACGCCCGAAGACGTCCAGCTTTATTATCAAATCGGCTTGATTGGCCAGAGGGACCTGGATTTGGCTCCCGACCCGCGTAGCGGTTTTGAGATGGTCATGCTGCGTATGCTGACGTTCAGGCCGGTTACGCCAGGAACGGCGCCTGTGAAATCGGTATCGGCCCGTCAGGAAAAGAGTCCCGCAGCTATTCAGGCCGTTGCCCCGGAGCTTTTGCGGCAAGTGGCGGTCGTTGAAAAAAATGTCCAGGATGCAGCCGTTGCAGGCAACTGGATGGACATGATTGCCGCGATGAAGCTGGAAAGCATTACGAAGCAGCTCGCCAATAATTGCGAGCTGGAAAATATCGACGACCAGCGTTGTACCTTGCTTCTCGATGCCGCCCACCAGAGCCTGTTGACGCCGATGCGGGCCGAGAAATTGCAGAAAGCATTGCAGCGCCTGCGCGGAACCCCCCTCAAACTGGTGATCAATACCGGGAAAGCCGTTGCCGATACGCCGGCGGTGCAATTGGCCAGGCAACAGGAAGACCGACAACAGGCCGCCGTCGATGCGATTAATTCAGATCACAATATCCAGGCCTTAAAAGAGCGCTTTGACGCCAGGATTATTCCGGGCACGATAGAGCCTGTGTAACTATGCCCGTGTAACTATAAAGCGAGAGGAAATAAAAATGAAAAACCCATTGGGAAACCTGATGCAGCAAGCCCAAAAAATGCAGGAGGATTTAAAGAAAATCCAGGAAGAAATTGCGGCGCTGGAAGTGCAAGGAGAATCAGGCGGCGGCTTGGTGACCATCGTCATGACGGGTAAACGCGAAGCGAGAAAAGTAACCATCGACGACTCTTTGGTCGGCGAGGATAAAGATATGTTGGAAGACCTGGTGGCCGCGGCGATTAACGATGCCGTCAATAAAGTGGCAAAAATGAAGAAAGAAAAAATGTCCGCCCTGACGGCTGGAATGCCTTTGCCGCCAGGGTTCCAAATGCCTTTTTAGCATGAAAAAAGCAGGTTTATTAGGCCAGTTAATACAGAATTTGTGTTGTTTGCCCGGCGTCGGCGCAAAAACGGCGCAACGCATGGCATTCCATCTCCTGCAGCGAGACCGTAACGGCGCAAAAAGGCTTGCCGAAACCTTGCTGCAAGCCATCGATAAGATCGGTTATTGCCGGCAATGCCGCACCTTGACTGAAAATGAGCTGTGCGAAATCTGTGCGGACGATTCAAGAGATGCGGCTATTATCTGCATCGTGGAAAGCCCGGCGGATGTCTGGATTGTAGACCAGGCCACCGTATTCAATGGCCGGTATTTTGTCCTGCATGGGCGCTTATCGCCGCTGGACGGCATAGGGCCTGACGAGCTGGGTTTGGAACAGTTGGCGCAGTACCTGGCAACCGGTACCGTTAACGAATTGATTCTCGCCACCAACTCTACCGTGGAAGGCGAAGCAACCGCCTATTTTATCGGGGAACTGGCACGGAAACACCAGGTGCAGGCCAGCAGGATAGCGCACGGTGTGCCTATGGGCGGTGAGCTGGAATTTATAGACAGCGGCACTTTATCGCATGCGTTCAACGGGCGTAAACAAATATAAAGGGGGAGACATGGCGATTGAAAACATAACAAACTGTTTATTTTGTAAAATGGCTGCCGGCGAGATCAAGCCGGATGTGGTTTTTGAAGATGACAATATCCTGGCCTTTCGGGACATCAATCCGCAAGCGCCGGTGCATATCCTGATTATTCCGAAACAGCATATCGCCACGCTGAATGATTTGAATGACGCAGGGCTTGCCGGTCGCTTATTCCTGGCCGCAGCGATGCTGGCAAAACAGGAAGGTTTGTCTGAGGATGGCTACCGGACGCTGGTTAATTGCAATAAAAAAGGCGGGCAGGAAGTTTATCACCTGCACCTGCATCTGCTTGGCGGTCGCCAAATGACCTGGCCGCCAGGCTAAACAGCAGGACGCCGCGCGCCTTTTATGCTCCGCAGAATTAAAGGACTGCTACGCCGGCGTCACTTCATCGAGCGCAAAATAGCCGTTATAGCCTTCCAGGTATATCGCGGCCCTGTGTCCAAAAAGAATGACCGCTTTTGATTGGCTCGTCATTACGCCGTCGTAGCCTTTCACGGTTACTTTGGTGCCGATAGGGTAGATTTGATTCCAGTCATTGATTCTTTTGTTCAGCGCGGCGATTTCGTGTTCCCGGTTATTTGCGACCGTTGTCGCGCTATTTTGGACAGGTCTTTCTTCAAGCGTAACGGCAGGTTTTGTTGTGTTTAAAGGGACAGCCTGTTCCTTGATGACGCTGATTAATTTCGTTAGCACATTGCCTGGCCCGAGTTCTTCGAATGCCATGTCGCCCTGATTGAGTAAATATTGCATGCTTTCCGACCAGCGCACGGCGTGCGTGATTTGCTTGGCGAGGTTTAGCAAAATATCATCCCGGCGGTAAGGTTGGGCGTGGACATTCGAAATAACGGGTATATTCAGATCGGAAAATGTGAATTCCTTCAGGTATTGCTCGAATTCGAGTTGGGCGGGCGCCATATAGCGAGAATGAAAAGCGCCGCTGGTATTGAGCGGGATGAATTTAAACGGCCCGTTTTCAAAACGCCCGTTTTCAAAACAATACTGAGCCTTGTTGATATCCTGTTCCAGGCCGGACAGGATGGTTTGCGAGGGCGCATTGAAGTTCGCAATATCAATTGCCGTTAACGCATGCTTTTCCAGTATTTCCCTGATTTCCTTTTCCGTGGAGCCGAGAATAGCGGCCATTGCACCTTTTGGCGCCTTGCTCATCAATTCCCCGCGTTTTTTG
>SCST01000506.1 GCA_004299465.1 Methylovulum sp.
ATTAAATCTGCCGGCGACAATGCATTCATCCATGTCGAATTGAACATTACCTGTGTTTTATCGGAGTCGAGTATTTTAAAAATTTGCTCCTGGTAGGTTTGCGCATTCGCTAATACCGCTTCCCGTGTTAACGGCTTACGTGTGACGTTTTTTCCGGTCGGGTCACCTATCATGCCGGTGAAATCACCTATCAGGAACAAGACCTCATGCCCTAAATCCTGGAATTGCTTTAGCTTATTGATTAAAACAGTATGCCCCAAATGCAAATCGGGAGCGGTTGGATCAAAGCCGGCTTTGATCCTTAAAGGCCGACCCTCAGCCAGTTTTTTAATTAATTCCTGTTCGACTAAAACTTCATCAACCCCTCTTAGAAGCTGCGCTAATTGACCCTCTTGCAAGCTCTTTCTCCAAAATCCGTACGTTTATTAAATTGTTCTCATTATAAAGTTATTAAACAGATGCCCAGAATAAATTTTTATCCCCCATTTTAAAAACCACAGTAACGGCTTAAATCTGGACAACATAACAAAGCCGCTTAATCGTTGCCATAAACAAGGGCATTGGTGAGTGATCAACAAGGTAGATTGAATTAAAAAGATGCGCCCCGTTATAAGGCAATATCCAATTTCTCAATGACGATCAGATATTTATCATACTTTGTAAGGTTATTGGCGGATACCCTATTTCAAAGAATTTAACTTTACTCTCACCTGCCGGAGTTTGATAATTAGGCCGCCTATCTGCATAGAAGCAAAAGCTGAAGCATTTACTTCATAAAAACAATTAGTTGGTATCTGGCCCGCTAAAACTGATGTGTTCATTGCAAATTCTTGTGCATTGAACGTATTAATCGGTACGGCACAGCAATAACATTGCGCATAATAATAAAAAACAATAATAAACATAACGAGGAGTAGTTTGATGCAAGAGTTTTTTCGACGAATTATTGGTCACATGCTGGATCAATATGCAACAGTTCTATTGGTGCTTGGCGCCGTTTCCACAGTAACCTATATGGTTCTCATCACCGATATTCGAAGCCAGGAAGGCAATGCGAGGCTCGTTAAAATGAGTACCGAGCAAGGACAACTGATTGAAAATATAAATTTTCTACTGACACAAAAAACCTATATCACCGATAAAAATGAGTTGCAGAAGATAGATGCAAAAATCATCTCGAATATGACGCAACTCGATCAATCGCATGCTTCATTAAGCGCCGGAGACCGGTTTATCCGGGAAGGCGACAGGCTGGTCCATGTGCCTGGAAATTTATCGGATGATTTAAGAATCCTGTATTTTGATTCGAACAAACCACTGGATTCACAGATGAGAACTTATCTGACCACAATCCGTGAAATTTATAGAATCCCTGCCGGCAATCTTAAGCTGGGAGGTCCCGAACTTAATCGACTGCTCTTTACGCTATCCCCCCGTTTGTTGGAGGAAATCAATAAGGCCAGCTTAATCTATCAGCGGCAAAGCGAGTTTATGCTGGGCAGCACGGCTAATAAACAGCATCTGATGTTCGGCATTTCGCTGACGACATTAACCTTAGTGGGCTTACTGCTCTTACAGCCGCTGGTTTTAAAACTAAAAGAAAGCGCTTTAAAGATGAAGCAGGAAAAAGCATTTGCCGATAACGTTATCAATACGACCCAGGCGCTTATCATCGGTGTGGATGCCGATGGAAAAGTCGTTCTTTTCAACCATCACGCCGAAGAAAACAGCGGCTGGTCAGAAGAAGAAATCAAGGGAAAGGACTTTTTCGAGCAGTTTATTCCTGCTGATGAACAGGACGCCCTGCGCATGCTATTTATTGACATGATGTCGGGAGCGCTTGAGTTTGCCGATGAAATTGAAACATCCATGCTGATCAGTACGGGCGAGTTGCTTAATATCGTCTGGAATCCAACGGTGATCAAAGACTCCAAATCAGAAGCGCCGATCATGTTTTTAGCCACCGGCCTGGACATTACAGAACGCAAAAACGCCGAGCAGAAAGTAAAGCAGGCCAATGCCGAATTGGCGCAGTTGAGCACACGCCTGCAAGGCGAAGTTAACCTGGCGGCAACCTTGCAACGCTCTATCCTGCCGCAACCAGTCATTGACTTGCCCGGCTTCCAGGGATTGGCAAACCTGTTAACCTCCAGTGAAGTCGGCGGCGATTACTACGATTATTACAAGGTCGGCGGCCATCACAGCATCCTGCTTATCGGCGATGTCAGCGGCCACGGCGTTGCGGCAGGAACGATGGTAGGCGCGGCCAAAGCCGGTGTTTATCCGTTGATTCACGAAGGCGTCACCCGCCCCAGCGAAATTCTCAACTCATTGAACGAAACGATGCGGGTAACCGCGCAGCAATCATTATTGATGACGATGGCCTGCCTCAGTCTCGATGCCAGCACAGGCAGGCTGGTTTTTGCCAATGCCGGCCATGTCCTGCCTTATTTGCTGCGTAATAATTCCTCGCGCTGGGAAATGCTCGAAGCCTCCGGTTTACCGCTAGGCAAAAGCGTTGATTCGGATTACCTGGAAACCGCCATCGAACTTAACCTCGAAGTAGGCGACCGGTTATTTTTATACACGGACGGCCTGGTTGAAGAGGAATCGCCTTCCGGCGAAGCCTTCGGCTATGACCGCCTGGAAGCCCTGCTTAATGCCAACATCGACACCGAAAATCCGGAAGTGCTGCGTAATACCCTGATGGATGCATTAAGGCGGCATTGCCGCGGTACGGCATATGCCGATGACGTAACGATCGTCGTCGTAACCCACAGCGACCGTGTCATACAGTCCACAGTAAGCAATGAGGTCAGTGACATTATCCGCATCTCGGAAAACTTTTATCGTCACGGCGAACATCCTATCCCGCGTATCTCCAAAGAATATCTCGTATTTTTAGCGGAACACGGCTATTCGGATTTATTGACCCGGTTTAGCCAGGACGGCATCTGCCGCATCCTGCCCCGATACGATGAGTTTTGCCATAAACTCGGCTGGGAGCATTTGCTCAGCCAACACCATGAATCACCGGATGACGACTTATACGTATTAATGCCGGGACAACCGCAATATCGGCAATTTCATTTAACGCATACCGAAGACAAGCTCTTCATTATGGAGGAAATCCAGTCGTGGCTAACCGACCGGGACGTGCTGCCTAAGGATCATATCGAAGCGCTGATGGTGATTCTCGATGAAATGACTGAAAACAGCCTGTATGCGGCGCCACGCGACGGCAAAGGGGTCGCTTATTATGCTAAAGGAGAATCCAGGGAATTATCCGAGCATGAAGAAGTGCGCATCGATATTGCGCTATCGGCAGACATGCTGGGCTTAATGATTACCGATAACTGGGGCACCTTAACGCCTGCCGTATTCCTTAAAAATATCGCCCAGGCGATGGAAGAAGGCGTCGAAGCCGGTGTCGGCGGCGTCGGCTTGTACATGATGTGGCGTTTATCCGATTACCTGCAGATTCGCGTCCACCCGCAAAAACGCACCCAGGTTACCACGCTCTGGGATATTAAAGGCACGGTGGATATGGATGTCGATTCAGGCATCCAGTTTCTTTATCACAGCGAATATGAAGCCGCTTACCTGGCGAGGGCATAATCATGAGCATGGCCAACACCTTTACCATTCAAGCCGTTTCCGGAAAAGAATATCATTATGATTTTGTCGGCTCCATTGACGCACAAGCCTCTGAAACCCTGGAATCATTATATAGCGTGCCTGCGGATTCCTATGTATTGCTGGATTTCAGCCGGGTGGAGCGCGTCAACTCAATGGGCTTGTCCTTATTGCTGAAACTGTTCGAAGCCTGGGAGCGCAAAAAAATCAGGGTGGAAGTGCAAAAGCTTGACCGCATGGTCAGCATGTTGTTTAAAATCACAGGCTTGGGACGCTTTGTTAAAGACGGCAAGGTAGCCGCTGCTGTCAGCACGGCATCGGTAAATCCTGAACCGCCTCGTCATGCCGAACACAAAGCCGCCGCTTCGGTGATACACGACAAGCTGAATTTTGTTGCCAGCCTGCAATCCGGCCAACAACTGACCGGCTGGTATTTATTGAACACTTACCTGCAACGGCGCATGAAAAAGGCTATCCATTTCGAGCAAATTACCGAGACGCCCGACGGCAACGCCGCAGACCTGCTGTTTGCAAAACCGTTTGAAGCCTGCCTGATGATCAAGCAATACGGCTTTATACCGATAATGCGCCCTATTGCCGAAGCCGATGAAGTCGTCATCCTGGCGCGCGTCGATGACACGCGCACACTGCAGGACTATGAACATACCTGTGTCGGCACAGCGACCAAGGACAGTTTTGTTTACCTGTTAGGACGCTTTCTATGTGATGAAAACGGGCTCGATTCGGCTGCATTCACTTTTGACTTTGCCGGCAACGAAATCAAGGCACTGCAAATGCTGATCAGAAAAAAATGCGACCTGGTTTTCATGCTGAAAAAAACCTTCGAAAGCCTTTCATCATTCAGCCGCAATAATGTGCGCAAACTTGATGAAAGCCGGACTGACTTTGCCTGCCACCTGTTTTGCATTGCGCCGCATTTAAAAGAAGAAGGCATAGCGCTTGCCGAGATATTAACGGATATGGAAAATGACGATCACGGTCGGCAAACCCTGCAAGACATCCAGATTCAGGGCTGGAGCAAGCCGGAGGAAGGCGAGTTGAATATGTTGCAAATGGTCTATAACCGTTACATCGTCTAAAAGGATCTCGGCTACATGGCATGCGATTAGGCTGTAAATCAACTCATGCAGCCGAAACTTATAGCGCTTGAGAAAACTTTCAACGCGTCGACTCTGACAAAACTCGATGATGCCGTTCTTGAACGGCAACACATCGAATTATGGATAAAACGGGATGATTTATTGCATCCCGTTATTTCCGGGAATAAATGGCGTAAACTCAAATATATCCTGGACGACGCCCTGTCCTTAGGTTGCGATACTCTCATCAGCATGGGCGGGGCTTACTCCAATCATTTACATGCGCTGGCCTATGCCGGCAAAGCATTAGGCCTGCACACCACCGGCCTTATCCGGGGCGAATGCCCGAAACCATTAACGCCGACCTTGCAGGACATGCACAACTGGGGCATGCAACTGGAATTTATCTCACGCTCCGACTACCGGCAACTCAGGTGCTATCAAGGCCGGCAAGATTTGCCCGGCATCCGTCCAGGACAATACTGGATACCGGAAGGCGGCGCCCAGCCCTTGGCCCTGGCCGGTATCGCAGAACTAGTCAGCGAAATAACTCTTCCCTACGATGTACTCTGCGTTCCCTGTGGCACAGGCACAACATTAGCTGGTATCATTAAAGCCGCGCCGGTACACGCTTCCATCATCGGCTATCCGGTATTAAAACATGCCGGCTTCCTGATTTCAGACCTTGAAAAAATGTTGGACCGACCGCACAGCAACTGGCAACTCAAGCTCGATTACCACTTCGGCGGCTTTGCCAAAACCAATGCCGCGCTTATCGCCTTTGTTAACGATTTTGAAACAAAAACCGGCATCCCGATTGAACCTGTCTATACCGGAAAAATGCTCTACGCCATCTACGACTTAATCGCAAAACAATACTTCAAACCCGGCTTGAAAATGATTGCCGTGCATACCGGCGGCTTGCAGGGAAAGCGAGGATTTAGCTGATGGAACGCCTATTAGAACCGGAACTGATGATCGATGCGGAACAGGTTGGCGCTTATGCTCAAGCCGATTTTTCAATCCCGCACAATGACTTTATAAAGCGCCTGGAAAGCTTCATTAACGAGCCTGCGTTCAACGGAACGGCATTGGATTTAGGCTGCGGCCCCGGCGACATCAGCCGCCGTTTTGTCGAGGCATTTCCGTTGAGCAAAGTACATGCAATCGATGGTTCAATGCCGATGATAAGCTATGCTGAAGCTGCATTATCCGTTGCGCAGGTCTTGCAGATACGGTTTATCCACGGTCGTTTGCCCGATGTCGTCTTGCCGCAATCCGGCTATGCCGTCATTTTCAGCAACAGCCTGTTGCATCATTTGCCGAATCCCCAGGTATTATGGCAAACGGTAAGACAGTATTCCGCACCGGGCGCACGGATCATTATCATGGATTTATTGCGTCCGGCGTCGATTACCAAGGCTCAGGCTATCGTGCAAACGTATGCCGCCAATGAACCCGGCATTTTGCAACGGGATTTTTACCATTCCTTACTGGCCGCGTTCAGCATCGAAGAAATCAACGCACAATTAGCGCAGGCCAAGCTGGCTTTCAATATCGAACAAATCACTGACCGGCATGTCTTTATCACCGGCATTGCGCCCTGAACATTTAGCTATGGATATAAAATGGAAGTCAACGCAACAGAAAAAATAACCGATCTGCAAAAAACCGAGCTTTATATCAATCGCGACCTCAGCTTGCTGGAATTCAATAAGCGGGTATTGGCGCAAGCAAAAAATGACCGTGTGCCGTTGCTCGAACGGCTTAATTACCTGTGCATTTCCTGCTCCAATCTCGATGAATTCTTTGAAGTGCGCGTCGCCAGTATGATAGAAATGGCGATCATCGACCCGAACGCCGTAAGTTCAGACGGCACAACGCCGGGCGAGCAACTGGCGCAAATTGCCGTCCACGCCCATCAACTGGTTAACGACCAATACAAGGTCCTGAATGATATTTTGATCCCTAAGCTGGCTAAGGAAAATATCCGCTTTATTCGCCGCAAAGACTGGACGGACACCCAATACAAATGGCTGGAGACTTATTTCAACGAAGAATTATTGCCTATTCTAACACCGGTCGGCCTTGACTCCGCCCATCCGTTTCCCCGCATATTGAACAAAAGCTTAAATTTCATCATTTCCTTGACCGGAAAAGACGCTTTCGGCAGGAATAGCGGTCGGGCTATTTTACAAGCCCCCAGGGCGCTACCCAGGCTCATTAAATTACCGGTCGCCGACACGCAAAGCGGGCCTCATGATTTTGTCTTTTTGTCATCGATTATCCATGCGTTTATAGACGATTTGTTTCATGGCATGACCGTCAAGGGCTGCTACCAGTTCAGGGTCACGCGGAACAGTGACTTTTTTGTCGATGACGATGCCATCGACGATTTATTGCTGGCTGTCCAGGGCGAGCTCGCGATGCGCAATTACGGCAATGAAGTCCGCCTGGAAGTGGATGCGAAATGCCCGGAAGACACGGTTAATTTTTTGCTGGCCCGGTTTAACTTGAGCCAAGACCGCCTGTTTTTGGTTGATGGCCCGGTCAATTTGAACAGAATCCAGGAAATCAATGATCTCGTCGACCGTCCCGATCTTAAATTTGCACCGTTTAAACCAACGGTTCCGCCGCAATTGGCGCGCGACAAAGACATATTCGCCGCGATAAGACGCAACGATATTTTACTGCATCACCCTTTTGAATCGTTTGCACCGGTCGTTGAGTTTTTACGCCAGGCGGCCGATGCGCCTGAAGTGCTGGCGATTAAGCAGACGCTCTACCGTACCGGCTCCGATTCGCCTATCGTCGCGGCATTAATCAAAGCGGCCAAAGCCGGCAAAGTCGTAACCGTCGTCATTGAATTGCGGGCAAGATTCGATGAAAAAGCCAATATAGACCTCGCCTCCAAATTACAGGAAGCCGCCGTCCATGTCGTCTATGGCGTGGTCGGCTATAAAACCCATGCTAAAATGTGCCTGGTGTTGCGCCGGGAAGGCAAGCAATTGCGTAATTATGTACATCTGGGTACCGGCAATTACCACCCGAAAACAGCGCGGATTTACACCGATTACGGGCTGTTTTCATGCGATAAGGAACTCGGCGAAGATGTCCGGCGGGTTTTTGCGCAATTAACCAGTCTCGGCAAGGTCACCAAGTTAAATAAATTATTGCAATCACCGTTTTCACTGCATAAAGGGCTGCTGGAAAAAATCGAGCGTGAAATCAACCATGCCAAAAACGGGCGGCCTGCAAAAATCATTATCCAGGTCAATGCCGTCGTTGAGGAGCAACTGATACAGGCCTTGTACCGCGCATCACAGGCCGGCGTCGAAATCAAACTGATGGTCAGGGGGATTTGCTGCCTGCGCCCCGGCATTCCAGGCGTATCGGAAAACATAGAAGTCAGGGCCGTCATCGGGCGCTTTCTGGAGCATGCCCGCATTTATGCGTTTGCCAATGACGGCGATCAGGAAGTCTACGCATCCAGCGCCGACTTGATGAACCGCAATATGTTCAAGCGTGTGGAAATTTGTTTTCCTATTGAAAACAAGAAATTATCAGCGCGTATTTTGCACGACCTGAGCTTGTATCTGAAAGATAATACGCAGGCTTGGCTGCTACAATCGGACGGCAGTTATCAACGTGTGCCGCATGCCGGAAATGAAGAAGCGGTACAGGCGCAAACCCTGCTGTTGAATGAATTGCTGGTCCAACAATGACCGAGATAGCCGAAATCGCCCAATTGGGCGCAAAGATCCTGCGGCAACAAGCGCTAGTGGTCGACGATGTACATGCCGCCGATATCCGGCAGGCTATTGATCTTATGCAACAAACCCTGGCCGGCACGCAAGGCGTCGGCCTTGCCGCACCGCAAATCAAGGTATCAAAACGCATCATCATCGTCGCATCGCGCCCGACAAGGCGCTATCCGTATGCGCCGCTCATGGAACCGACCGTGATGATCAACCCATCTTTCCAGGCCCTGTCGGACGCCAAGGAAAAAGGCTGGGAAGGCTGCCTGAGTATTCCGGCTATACGCGCCCTGGTGCCGCGTTACCAACGCATAACAACGCAATACACCGACCAGCAAGGCGTGCTGAGGACATTGGAACTGGAAGGTTTTGTCGCCAGAATATTCCAGCACGAATGCGATCACCTGGATGGTAAGTTATACCTGGATCGCGTCGAGGATAACGGCGAAATTATATCCGAAAGCGAATATTATAAATTGCTCAGGTAAGCCGGAGCACCCTGGGTGGCAGGCTGAATCCGCATCATCAGCCTGCCATTGTACTAGCGGCTAAAGGATGTCATTTTCTGGTAAAGCCCTTTCAATTGCCCCGGTATATCCCTGGCTTTTGGCAAGGCATCATCATCAATTGACGCTTCGGGCGGGTTAAGCGCTTCGATGGTTTGGTCGAGCGCCGACGATTCGCCCTCACCGCTATCCTGCGTTGTTTTCTTGAACAATCCCTGCCACTGCGCTTTGAGGTCTTGAGGAAAATGTGCCGCTTTTTCCACCGCTTTGCCGATAAATGCCGGATTCATGCCGGACTGATTCGCCTCCTCTTCAGCAACGAGCTCCTCCGATACCTCTCCTGCCGCCATTTCAGCGGGAACATCCTTGCTTTTTCCTGCAAACACGCCCTTAAGCCGTGAGATCGGGCTCTGCCGGGGAGCGTCCGCTTCCGTCTTCAACTCGTCAACGACGGCATCTTGTTCGGGCAATGGCTCGCTATCTTCGCTGCCGGCCTGTTGCGGCTCTACTGGTTGCTCATCCTGGCGGGATTCTATCTCGGTACCGGCTTCGTCTTCTGCAGCGGCTTGTTTACTGAGCCCGAAATCAGTCTTCACGGCATTAACAAACCTTGCGAATAATGGCCTGGACGGTTTAGCCTCCTCTGCGATCGCTATAACCGGCAGCTCTTCTTGTTGCTCTTGCTCTTGCTCTTGCTCTTGCTCTTGCTCTTGTTCCTGATCCTGTTCTTGTTGTTGCTCTTCTGCCGGCAACACGTCTTCATCTATCCCAACAGGCGCAAGCGCCTCTGCAACGCCTTGTTCCTGATGCGGGCTTTCCTGTTGTATTAACGGCTCTATACCCGTCTCTTTGGCTTTTAACGCGGTTTCCATCTGATGTATCTTATGCGTCGCAATGTTTAACTCATTAAAAACCTGCATACGCCCTACGGCTAACTTGTCGGCATAGCCTTTATAAGACTGGTATTTTGCCTCGAGTTTTGATAAAGCCGCATCAGCATTATCCAGCCGTTCGTCAAAATCCTGTTCTGTTTTAACAATATAGTTCGCTTGCTCGTTGACGGTATTCCTTAAGGCTTCCAAGACAGTTTCCTTTTCAGCAAGCATCGTTTGCCCCGCATGAAGAGCCTGTTCCAACTCGGCTCGACGCTGCTCTTCGGAATGCAGGCGGCTTGCCGACGCATCTAAGGCCGCTTCTTTCTCGGCAAGCATCGCATAGGCTGCCTGCTGGGCCTGCTCCACTTCCGCCAAGCGTTCTGCAAGGGCTTGAGCCGCCTGTTTATCGTTTTCCAGCTGTTCGATACGCCCAGCCTGATCCATTAATCCCTCTTCCTGCTGCTGTATTTTTTCATGCGCCGCATTAAGGCTATCGCTTAATTGCATACGATCCTGCTCGTGATCAATAGCTGCTTTTTTCAATTCCGCATCCAGGTTGACGAGCTTGTTCCGATAGCGAGCCCTTATCAATAAGCAGAGCAGAATACTGGCGATAAAAATTCCCGCGGCTGCAAAAATAACGACATCGCACGGGTTATTGTCAAAAATGGCTAAATAGTTTTGCATAAAGTCCCCTCCTCTAATTCTTCTAATAATAATCGATCCTCGCTACCTTAGACTAAAGTAAGAAAATCAACGAAATACTAACTGATGTTACGCTTGGGAGTCCAGTCACTTTGCATTATGCCGGGTGACTGGACAGACGACTTCGGAACCAATGAACGCCAACTTTGCCTACTATCAGCAACTTGACGGCTTCCTGGTATGCCGCCTACTTGCGATTTATGATTCAAGACCTGCCAACAATACAAGGGGAGTTCTACCATGAAGAAACTTATACTGACAACGATAGTATTGGGTATCTCGATAGTTGCGCATGAAACCGTGCGCGCGAAGGATATGCCATCCAGCTATGCGCCTGTAGCGATTAAGGAGGATTTTGCCGGCACGATGAAGCGTATGAAGGCGGATAAGCCGAAAATCATCGCCAGGCAGCAGGCATTGCTTGAAGAACGTTATGATTTGCGCAAGCAGCCGGCGGACGGCATCCTTATGTCCGGCGGTAAAGCCATACAAACCGGTATCCGGGCCAGGTTAGCCAAGGGCCTAAGCTGGGAGCAGCTCGCCGCAATGACACCGGATGACATCAGGAACAAAGGATTATGGCCGAAAGGCTTTTTGCCGTTGCCGCATCCCAACCATGTTGAAGGCGGCATGATATTCCCGCAGTTCCATATCGATGCCGTCAAAAAGCAGGATGAACGTGATTTAACTCGCTTTGATCTCGATTATGTGCTTGCCGACCATTTCCTGCCTGAATTTCCCGCGCCGATTTACCTGACCACCCGCCCGGATCTCGGTGACGTATCCAAAGGGCAATTGGTAACCCTGTCGAATTATTACGAGCTATTCAATGGCATCTTGAATCCCAAACAGCTCGAAGGCCTGCGCCTCTTAGTCACGCCGTTCGCCCAGCAGCAATTTAACCTGACCGAAGACCGCCGTTCTGAAAAACCCAGCCTCGGGGTTACCTGCTTCGACTGCCATGCCAACGGCCACACCAACTCGGCCACCCATCTTGCCGGCGATGTCCGCCCGCAACAATACCGCCATCGTATTGATACACCCACGTTACGCGGCGTCAACATTCAACGGCTGTTTGGTTCGCAACGCGCGCTCAAGACCGTAGAGGATTTCACCGAATTTGAACAACGCGCGGCTTATTTCGACGGCGATCCTGTGATCGCGACCAAAAAAGGCGTTAACCCCCTGGAGCGGGGCAGCCAAGTGCATGCGATGGCCGAGTTCCAGGAATTGCTCGATTTTCCACCGGCGCCCAAACTGAATGTTTTCGGAAAACTTGACCCTGCCAAAGCAAGCGAAGCCGAACTGCGCGGGCAAGCCGTATTTTTCGGCAAAGGACAATGCGCGGTCTGCCACGCAGCACCTTATTACACAGACAATCTCGCGCATAATTTGCATACCGAGCGTTTTTTCAAGGAGCAAATGATTAACGGCCGCTATGCTTCCGCCGACGGCCCGATTAAAACCTTCCCGTTGCGCGGTATCAAGGATACGCCGCCATACCTGCATGACGGCCGTTTGCTGACGCTGGAAGATACCGTCGAATTCTTCAATCTGGTGCTTGGTACCCAACTTAACCAGCAGGAAAAAACCGACCTGGTGACCTTCATGTACCAGCTTTAGGGGGCTGGCAAGATTCACCGGACCGGCTCTCAATGCTTTATGGTCTGCCCGGTGAATCTGCATTGCGATGTGCCAGTGCTATTTTTGGAAATGATGCGTGGGACACTCATGATGTCTTAAGCTGATGACAGGCCAGCCGGCAGCCTTGGCAAACTCAGCCAATTTTTCATCAGGATCGACGGCGACAGGATTATCTACGCGTTTCAGTAACGGCAAATCATTATGTGAGTCACTGTAAAACCAACTGCCGGCCATCGTTTCACCTGAAGTCTTTAACCAGCTTTCCAGTAATTTCACTTTACCGTCCTGAAAACAGGGGATGTCGATAAACGCGCCCGTGTATCTGCCATCGACAAATTCAGGCGTCGTTGCCAATAAATGAGTGATGCCGTACAACTGGACAATAGGCTCGGTGACAAATCGATTGGTCGCCGTGATAACGAGCAAGGTGTCGCCTTTTGCCTTGTGCTTGTCGATTAATTGTTGCGCCGGTTTAAGCAGCAGCGGCGTAATGATGTCCCGAATAAATTGCTCCCGCCATTGGTGGAGTTGACCCGCATCATTATCTGCCAAGGGTTGCAACGAGAAGCTCAAAAACTCGACAATATCCAGCGTGCCTTGTTTGTATTGCTCATAAAACCTTGCATTGGCTATTTCATACTGCGCTTTATCGACGACACCCCGGTCGACGAGGAATTGCCCCCACAGATAATCACTGTCGTCGCCTATCAGCGTGTTATCCAAATCAAAAATCGCTAAACTCATATTCATCCTGCCAGACGTAATTAAAAGGCCGTGCGCTATGGCATAAGCACTTTTTTTATGGAACAATGGAAACATTACAAACTAACTTGCCTTAACACTATATCACACGCAAATTTAAGATAAGGGCAAGATAAAAAACACAGGTTTTAACATGATAGACTCTAAAGGATACCGGCCCAATGTCGGGATCATCCTTTGCAATGACGAGGGTCGCGTGTTTTGGGCAAAACGGATGGGCGTGAACGCATGGCAGTTCCCGCAAGGTGGAATCAATCAGAATGAAGACCCAGAAGCGGCGATGTATCGAGAATTGTGGGAAGAAACCGGGCTGCAGAAACAGCATGTCCAGATACTAGGGCGCACACGCTAC
>SCST01000915.1 GCA_004299465.1 Methylovulum sp.
CGAATCTTTTCTCGAGGAATGGGATATCATCAGAATGCCCGCCCGGAGGATAGGGCAACGCTGGGGAGCGACCTGAGCGCCGAGGCGGGAGGATGATGGAGGGGCAGGGTTTTCGAGCTCTGCCTTTTCTCTCCTGCCCCTCTTGAGTCCTCCAAAGCGATAAACCCCGGGGGTAAAGGGGGCAGAGCCCCCTTTTTGATCAGTTACGTCCAAGATACACCTCCGCCGGAGTGCAGTACGCCAGCGACTGGTGCAGTCTCTCGTTGTTGTAGGTACTGAAATAATTACCTATTCCGACTAAGGCCTCCAGCACAGTTTCATAGTCTTTGAGGTATACCTCATCGTATTTCACCGATCTCCACAGCCGCTCAATCATTATGTTGTCAAATGCTCTGCCCTTGCCGTCCATGCTGATTCGGATATCTTCGTTCAAGAGCCTGGATGTAAACTGATCGCTCGTAAACTGGACTCCCTGATCGGTATTGAATATCTTGGGCTTGGATCTTGATAGCGCCTTCTCCAGGGCTTCCATGCAAAACTGCGTGTCCATCGTGTTCGATATCTCCCATGAAAGAACGTAGCGGGAATACCAGTCCATAACGGCAACCAGATAGACGAATCCTCTCTTCATGCGTATGTAGGTGATATCCGAGCACCAAACACAATCGGGATGATCGATCTCGAGCCCCTTGAGAAGATAGGGATATTTCTTGTGCTCATCCGATCCCTTGCTCAGGTTCCTCTTCGGGCATATCCCCTCTATTCCCATCTTCCTCAGCAGACGCTCTACGCGCTTGTGATTTACCTGGTAGCCCTCCCGGCACAGCCAGGCCGTCATCCGGGGAGAACCGTAGTAGGGGAAGCGGGTGTAGTGCTCGTCCATCAGTCGCATCAGCAGGAGGTTGAGCTCACTCTCCGTTGCCGGCTTGTAATAGTACCCCGACCTGCTTACACCCAGCAGTTCGCATTGCCTCACGATGCTGATCCGCGGGTGGGCAGCCTCGATAAAGCCTCTCCTATCTTGATTGCAGCTGAGCAGATTTTTTTTTAAGCCAGTCGAGCTCTATCTCCAACTGACCAATCTTCTGATAAAGAGAGGCTACGAGCCTCTCCGTTTCCTTCTCCTGACTGCCGGAGCTGGTTGAGGAAGCAAACAAAACCGGTAAGCCCTCAAGCAGCTGCTTTTTCCACTTCGTGAGCATATTGGGATGGACCCCGAAATCGGCAGCAATCTCATTGACGGTCTTGAGCCCCTTTGCCACTTCCAACGCCACTTTGGCCTTGAAGGGGCCGTCGTACTTCTTCCGTTGCATTTCGACTTACTCCTTGAAAAATCCACTTGATTCGAAACCTCAAAATAAGCTTAACATGCTGTCCGAAATCTGGGGGGAATTATACA
>SCST01000507.1 GCA_004299465.1 Methylovulum sp.
TGCCCGACCTACATAACTAAAGGCTATAGCATCCAGGTCGCCGTCAATATGCACAGCAACGAAATGTGTTTTGTATCGCCAAGGGTTTTATTTGAAAAATTGGGCTTGGCCGTTTGATCGACTTGTTAGCGAAGCAACCATCCAAAGCGCGGAATGTATTGTAAAGAAGCCCCAAAATACACCATGTATATCAATTAGTTAAAGTGAGCTTCTTGAGATGCAGCCGACAGAGCAAAGACAAGCATAAATTACATTATAAAACATGACGTTAAATTAATAAGCGTGTCAAAGGGAATTCCTCTTGAGCGCACGGATTAGCTGGAAACATTACGGCGCTTATTTGTCCTCTGAATTTTTCTCAATGATATAGCCAATTAAACATAAAGAAGGGAGAGTAAAAATTATTTCCATCATAAGAAAAGACATCAAGTGATAAAAATTAAACTTTCCAATTGAACTCAAAATCGGCATCCACAAAAAACTTAGCATTAGACAAAAAATAGTTATACGAACTAGCTCATTATTAATGGGTTTATCGAAAATCCAGTAAAGACACAGTGTGAAATGAAAAGTTAGAGCGATTGGCATTAATGGACATATCGTCCAAAATACTATACTGGACACCAAGCCAATGCCTGATAAAAAATAGCATAATAAAACAATAAATATTTTTGTTATTATCATTTTGTTCCATGACTAAGGTTTAATCACCGGAGCCGAGGTTGGCAACGGACGCTTGGCCTATAAAAACCTCAGCATCGCTAGGCCTTAATAGCAAAACGGAAGCCTGAACCAAACCAAAAAACTATCCGTAACCACTGAAGTTGACGAAGACAAACCGAACCGGCGTAACTGTTCAGAGCCTTGCCTGACGCGTAGGGCGTGCCGCGCGCGCCTTCTCCGGTGCGTGGATAACGTGCCAGTCCGTTGATGGCGCGCGTAGCACGCCCTACAGCAAGGGGATGAATAGTTACGAACCGGCAACCTTTACCGAAAAAGCCTAACGTGGATTAGCCCTTTCTCCACAGTTAAATAAGCCTGCGCACCACTTCCAGCAGATTGCTCTGCTCGAAACTGCGCTTGACGATATAGGCATTGGCGCCGACATCGATACCCCGCTCACGGTCCTCGCGCGACTCCAGCGCCGTCACCAGCACGACCGGTAAATCGGCCAGATTTTTGTCGCCACGGATTTTCGCCGTCAGGTCGAAACCGTTCATGCGCGGCATATCCACGTCCGATACGACGAGCTCGAATTCGCCGCTACGCAACTGGGTCAGGCCGTCGATGCCGTCGATCGCAGTCGAGACCTTGTAGCCTGCAACTTCCAAGATGCCTTTGAGCAGGCTGCGCGCGGTAATCGAGTCTTCCACGACCAGCACGGTTTGCGTTGGCGCTTTTATTTCCGCTTTGGACTCGACTTTGCCAAGGTTTCTGGCATGCGTAACCTGCAGCGCGGATTTCATCAGATCGGTAACGTTCAGGATCGGCACTACTTTACCGGAGCCGAGAATGGTTGCAGCCGAGATGTTGCGCACCCTGGAAAGCTGCCGTCCCAGGCTTTTGACCAGCACCTCCTGCTCGCTTAACACTTCGTCTACGACAAAGGCGATATGCTTTCCGGCCGACGTCAAGACCAGCACATGATGGAACGCGCTATCATCATCGGCGTCCAGGTGAG
>SCST01000508.1 GCA_004299465.1 Methylovulum sp.
TGGTCTTGTTCCCGCCGGGAACGCGCTTGCCCATCGGTGCTAACGGGCAGGTTGATTTTGCCAATCCGCGGGGGCTGGTTACTTTTCCTAACGGCTATATCGGCAATCCTGAAAACCGGGAACGCCACGCCCGCGCTAATCTTTCGGGCGCCTATACCGGCTTCGACAGCCATACTGTGCGGCTCGGCGCGGGCTTTAACTACGACAATCTTTACCAGGTCAGGGCAAGCCAGAATTTCGGCCTGGACCCCGCCACGGGAGCGCCGATTCCCTTCATGCCCGGCATCCCTTTAATTGACGTATCGGGCACGCCTTCCAGCTATTTACCGACCAGCGAGCGTGAGGATGCTTTCTTCTTCGTGCAGGACGAATGGCGGCTTGCCAACGATTGGCAACTGACCGGCGGCCTGCGCTACGACAGTTATTCGGATTTTGGCGGCACGGCTAACCCGCGCGCGGCCCTGGTGTGGGAAACGCGCTACGACCTCACCACTAAATTAATGTACGGCAGCGCTTTTCGCGCCCCGAATTTTTCCGAAATGTACATTGTTAATAATCCTGACAGCCTAGGTAATCCCCATATCAAGCCGGAAACGATGGATACCGTGGAGCTGGCCTTCGATTACCGGCCACGCGACACGCTACGCCTGGGTTTTAACCTGTTTCACTATTGGTGGAAAAACATGATCCGCTATGTCCCGAATGCCGATGCGCCGACCAGTTCAAGCGCCCAAAATGCCGGCAACCAAATCGGTTACGGCGGCGAACTGGAAGCCGAATGGCAAGCCTTCGATACGCTCAAGTTGTTGGGCAATTATGCCTACCAGCAATCGACCAATGAGACCCTCAATCACGATGCCGGCGACGCGCCTCACCACCAAGTCTATTTACGCGCGAACTGGGAGTTCCTGCCGAACTGGCAGTTGAGTCCCCAGGCGAAATGGATAATCGACCGCGACCGCATGTTCGCTGATGCTCGGTCGGACATCGCCGATTACACCTGGGTGGATTTGACGCTACGCCGCAAACGTCTGTTGGAGTATTGGGAAATGGCGTTTTCGATTCGCAATTTATTCGATGTCGACGCGCGCGAACCCAGCTCCTCCGCGATACCCAACGACCTGCCACTGGCTGGGCGGAGTTTTTATGGCGAAATCCGGGTTAATTTTTAGGAGAACAACATGAACCAACCGGCTTATCGACTTGCAAGCTACTCGGATTTGTTCGATTTACCCGATCATATCATCGGCGAGATCATTAACGGACAGCTCATCACCCAACCGCGCCCCGCGCCCAGACATGCCCGTGCGGCTTCCGTTATGGGTGGTGAATTGATGAATCCCTTCGACCACGGCCGCGGCGGTCCCGGCGGTTGGTGGATACTGTACGAACCCGAACTCCATCTGGAACCGCATATCCTGGTGCCCGATCTGGCGGGCTGGCGGCGCGAGCGGATGCCGTTCCTGCCCGAAGAAAGCTATTTCAGTCTGGCCCCGGACTGGGTTTGCGAAATATTATCGCCGTCGACCGCGCGCATCGACCGGGTGGTAAAAATGCCGATTTACGCCGAACAAGGCCTTACCTGGTTGTGGCTAATCGATCCCGACATGCGCACGCTGGAAATTTTCAACCTGCACGAAGGCCGCTGGTTGATGTATGGCGCCTGGCAGGAAAACGATGAAGTCAACGCGCCGCCGTTTGAGGCGATCCGTTTTGCATTGGCCGACCTGTGGGCGCCGAAGCGCTCAGAATTTGGCTAACCATAACGGACTGAGCAGCCTTGTTGCAGGAAGGGCGATAGCCGCGCGATGGCTTAAGTCAACAGCATTGACAAGAGCCACGCCCACCCTAAAACCGCACTTTGTATCGCACTGACTTAATTAGTGATATATGAGCGAGCGCCTTTCAACTATACTTCGCCGCTATTTCATGCGCTTGTGCAAGACTTAATTTTTCGGGTTTTCTATTTATGACCTCACGAATGCTAGCTCCCAACATTATTCTGACGCTATTATTGGCGGCAGCGACAGCTCGTGCCGAACCCATATCGATGCAGCAGGAAGAACAGGCTTTAGCGCAGATTTACGGTGACCAGGACATGATCAGCATTGCCACCGGCGCCCAACAACCGGTAAGCAAGGCGCCGTCGGTGGCGTCAGTCATCACCGCCGAGGATATTAAGGCGATGGGCGCAACCGACATCGACGAGGCCCTGGAAACCGTGCCGGGCTTGCACGTGGCGCGCAGCAAGGACGGTTACAATCCTATTTATAGTTTTCGCGGCATATCCTCTGAATTCAATCCACAGGTGTTGATGTTAATCAACGGTATCCCTATCACTGATGCCTATATCGGGAACAGGCATAATATCTGGGGCGGAATGCCGGTACAAGCCATTGCCCGTATCGAAGTGGTGCGCGGGCCGGGTTCCGCCGTGTATGGCGCCGATGCGTTCGCCGGCGTCATTAATATCATCACCAAGACCCGGCAGGACATCAACGGCACCGAAGCGGGCGGGCGCATCGGCAGCTTTGACACTTATGACGGCTGGGCCTTGCACGGCGGCGAGTGGGCCGGTTTTGACGTGGCCGCCATCGTGGAATACCACGATACCCAAGGCCAGGAAAGCATTATCGACGCCGATGCCCAGACCAACTTCGATAACTTGTTCGGAGCCCATGCCTCTTTAGCGCCCGGCCCGGTTAACTTGTCGCGGCGAAATGTCGATGCCCGGCTGGATTTATCCCGCGAGCACTGGCGTTTTCGCGCCGGCTTGCAAAGCCGGGGCGACCAGGGCATTAGTCCCGGCAGTGCGCAGACCCTGGACCCAAACGGCCGTTATAGTAGCGACCGTTGGAATGCGGACCTGAATTACGATAATCCTGATTTTGCCAAAGACTGGGATGTCAAAGCGCAGTTGAGTTATCTCGACACGACGCAGGAGCCGGAAACCTATCCGGCGTTCTTCCCGCCGGGAGCAAAGCTGCCTATCGACCCCGTCACGGGGCAGATCGGTAACGGACCCCTCGTGACTTTTCCTGAAGGCTTCATCGGCGCCCCGGAAGTCTATGAACGCTATGCCCGTTTCAATACCTCGGCCTTTTACACGGGTTTTGACAGGCATACGCTACGCGCGGGCGCCGGGTTCAACTACAGCAGCCTGTACCACGTTGAAACTCACAAAAACTCCGGCATCAACCCGGCAACGGGAACCGCAAATCCATCGCCGGACCATGATTTTTCCGTCATCTATGTACCTGATGGACCGTACATTTTCATCCATCCTGTCGACCGCAAGAACGTGTTTGCTTTTTTGCAGGATGAATGGAGGTTCGTTAAAGATTGGGCGCTGACAGCCGGCGTGCGCTACGATAATTATTCGGATTTTGGCAATACGCTCAATCCGCGCACGGCTTTGGTCTGGGAAACACGTTATGACCTGACCACCAAACTGATGTATGGCAGCGCTTTTCGGGCGCCGTCATTCCTGGAACTGTATAGCGCCAACAATCCCGCTAATCGGGGTAATCCTAACCTTAAACCGGAAACCATGGATACTGTGGAACTGGCGTTCGATTACCGGCCAAGCGATAAACTGCGTATGGGTTTGAATATTTTCAATTACTGGTGGCAGGACATGATCCGCTTCATCCCCGATGCCGGAGCGCCGACGGTTACGGCTCAAAATACCGGTAGTCAAACCGGCTACGGTACTGAACTGGAAGCCGAATGGCTGGCGAGCGATACATTAAAATTGTTGGGCAATTATAGTTGGCAAAAATCCCGCGACAATACGGCCAACTCTACGCCGGGTTATGCGCCGCAACATCAAGTGTACCTACGCGCCAACTGGGAATTTCTACCCGACTGGCATTTGAGTCCGCAAGCCAAATGGATTATCGACCGTGAGCGTAGCCTGGGCGATAATCGCCCACCGGTAGCCGATTACACCTGGGTCGATTTAAGCCTGCGTCGCCAGCATGTGTTTGAGCGTTGGGAAATCGCCTTTTCGGTGCGTAACTTGTTTGATGTCGATGCGCGTGAACCCAGCCTGGCTGGCAGAACGAGCGCCGCTATTCCCAATGATTTGCCGCTGGCAGGGAGAAATTTTTATGGCGAAATCCGGGTTAATTTTTAGCTACGATAACTATTCAGCCCTTGCTGCGTGCTGCGCACGCCATCAACGGACTGGCGCGTTTTACCCACGCGCCGGGGGAGGCGCGCGCGGCGCGCCCTACGCTTCAGGCCAGGATCTGAATAGTTACTAGCTGCGTAACGCGGCTTCGTGCCCACGACGGCATGGATGCAGGAAGTCAATACCCATTAAAAAACATAGGAGTCAATACAAATTGAACCGTTATCTCTTTTTTCTACTGCCTATTATCTGCGGCAGTTTTTTCAGCATCGCGATTGCGCGGGCGGAAACGCCGTCGATAGCGGTGTTATATCCTGAAGTCCGCGACCCTTACCGTGCGGTATTTTTGGAAATTATCCGGGGCATGGAAAAGGAACTGGGCCAGTCGGTAACGCCGTATGTGCTGGAAAATGAAGCCTCCAGGTTAACGACTATTATCGAAAAAATGAAAACAGATCATATCGATGTCGTCGTTAGCCTGGGCAGGGCCGGACTGGAAGCTGCTAAAGCCTTGAGTGAAACTTTTCCCGTCGTGATCGGCGCCGTGATGATTGCGCCGGGCCAGGAAATTCAAGGCTTAACCGGCATCAGCCTGGCGCCGGACCCCGACGCCTTGTTTGAACACTTGCAACATATCGTGCCCCATATCAAGGAAATTACCGTGGTTTTTGATCCCAAGCAAACGGCCTGGGAAATTGACTATGCAAAAAAAGCCGCCAAAGCACGCGGGTTTTCACTCAATGCAATGCCGGCGCACGATGTCCAGCATTCATCGACGCTTTACCGGCAAGTGCTGGTCGAAATCAAGAATAACTCCATTGCCTTATGGTTGCCGCGCGAGGGCTTGGCAATAGCTGAGCAAGTTTTATTGCCGGTGGTTTTAAAAGAAGCCTGGGAAAAAAACTTTGTCGTGTTTTCCAGTAATCTCGATCATGTGCGCAAAGGGGCGTTATTTTCGCTTTATCCTGATAATGTCGGTATGGGACGAAGTCTTGCCGTATTGGCGTTACAACAACTGCAAGCCGGCGCGGCAAAAACGGCCGGCATTAAACCATTACGTGATTTGTTATTGGCGGTTAATTTACGCACAGCAGAACATCTAGGTCTGCAATTTTCCAGCCAGACACGACGCGAATTCGGTTTGGTTTTCCCCAATTCCCAATAGTCCTGTCATGAAATTCCGAATATGGCCTGCTGCTAGCGGTCGTGATGCCGCGGCTTCCGGCAGCGCCACCGAAGCCCCCATCCCAGGCTGGCGTAAGCGCCCCAGCTTTATGCAGTCGCTGGTGGTGACCTTTACCATAGGCATTATCGCGCTGTCGTTGCTGTCTTCGTTTGCCATTTCCAGATTGTCCTACCATATTGTGCGCGGCAAATTGCTCGAGCAAGGCCTGCAGGCGGTCGAAACCTTTGCCGACCAAAGCACGCTTGCGCTGTTATATGCCAGTAAGGAAAACGCCGAAAAGCCGGCGCAAACCATCATGGCTTTCCCTGATGTCAGTGGCGTAGCTGTGTACACGGTGGATCACCAGGCGCTGCTCAGCAAAGGGGAAGCGCCTGCGGACACCGTGTTGCCTTGGCCGGAAGCGATAACTTTGCAACAGGAAACTGCCGATGCCTGGTATTTTGCGGCCCCGGTCTATACCAATAATACTGCCGCGAATACCGATGAAGCTTCGCCGTTTGAAATCAGCCGGCCAAAGCGGGAATTGCTCGGTTTTGTGCGCCTGGTGATGAGTAAACAATCGCTCAAATCCGTGGAGCGCAATATTTTGCAGACTAACCTGGTCGCATCGGCCGTGTTTGCCGTTATTTTCCTGCTGTTTTTGTTGGGTATCACGAAGCGCTTGACACAGCCTTTAAGGCATCTGGCGCAAAGCATGGGGGATGCCTCGAAGGGACAGAAAAATGTACGGGCGCATCTTGCAGGACCGCGCGACATTATCGAAATGGAAACGGCGTTTAACCAGATGATGGCCGTTTTGGAAACGCGCGAGCGGCAATTGGAAAAAGCCCGTGATAATGCGCTGGAATCCGCCCGCTTAAAAGGCGAATTTGCCGCCAATGTGAGCCATGAATTACGCACGCCGTTGAATGCCGTGTTAGGCATGCTGGAACTCTTGCATGATATGGGCTTGTCGCCTAAACAGGCCGAATATGTCGTTGTTGCCCGCAATGCCGGCGAAGCGTTGTTGAAATTGATCGAGGATATTCTTGATTTTTCACGTATCGAAGCCGGGATGATGAAGCTGCAACCGGCCGATTTTGTCTTGTATGAAACGCTGGATGAAATCGTCGGCTTGTTGGGTGGACAAGCGCAACGAAAAAACCTGCACCTGGGTTACAGCATTGCTGACGACATTCCTATGGCCTTGCATGGCGAGGCTTCCCGCTTACGGCAGGTGCTGATCAATTTGGTGGGTAACGCGCTTAAATTTACCGAACAAGGCAGCGTTACCATTTCAGTCGTACCGGAACAAACGGAGCAAACCCCTATCAGCTTGCGGTTCAGCGTCATGGACACCGGGCCGGGTATCGCGTTGGCCGCGCAGTCGTCGATTTTCGAAGCCTTTATACAGGCAGACGGCTCCAGCACCCGGCATCACGAAGGTGCCGGCTTGGGCCTGGCAATTTGCCGGCAATTAAT
>SCST01000058.1 GCA_004299465.1 Methylovulum sp.
CCCTTGAAGCCACAACACTGCGCCGAAACCGGCGAACTTCCTTTGCTGCGAAAAGCCGGCTATTATAAACAGCTGGTTTAGTTTGTCAAAAGTTTTTTAACTATTATCGAATAACTGTTTTTTTAACCTATACAAGGCAGATATATCTTCGTCGCCATAACCTGCTGTAATTAATCGTTCATAGTCGCCAATGGTCATATCAGTCAGCGGTAGCGGAATCTGCGCTTTCTCCGCCATCGCCCGGCAAATTTTTAAGTCTTTATGATGCAAAGCCAGCTTGAATCCCGGTGCAAATTTATTATTAGTCATCGTGTTGCCACGGTGCTGTAAAAACCAGTTCCCTGCGGCACCGCCCGAAACAGCGTCAATCAGTTTTTCCATCGGCAACTGTTGAGCCTGCGCAAACGCTAACGCTTCCGTCACGGCCTGGTTAATGCCTGCACACATGACTTGATTAACTGCTTTAGCCGCTTGGCCCGAACCGGTTATGCCCATGTGGATGATGCGTGCCGACATCGCCTGCAGTATCGGCCGCACTTTCTCCAGCGCATCCTCATCGCCACCGACCATCATTGCCAATGTGCCGTTCTTAGCGCCTTCCACGCCGCCGGACACGGGCGCATCTAGAAATGAAACCCGTTTTTCCGCAAGTATCGCCGCCGCATGCCTTGCCGTATCACTGCTGACTGTGGACATATCGACAACAATAGACCCCGGCTTGATCGTTTGCGCTATAGCCTCGACAACCGCCAAGACATCGCCGTCAGCAGAAACACACAACAAAACAACATCCACTTCTGCAGCAAGCGCTTCGATTCTATCGAATACGGCGACGTTTAATTCTTTTGCAAGCGTTTCGGCTTTTTCCATCGTCCGATTGTATATAGCCGCCAAGAACCCCGCTTTGGCAAGATTCCCTGCCATGCCAGCGCCCATTGCTCCCAAGCCGATCATGCCTGCTTTCATCATTTCTCCAGATAGGTATAAGCCGTCAACCCGGCGATCAATTCTTTTTCATAGGCTTGTTGCTGCTCTGCGCTGAGATTACTTTTTGCCAGTTTTTCCCGGAAAGCAGCCTTCAATTCCTCACTGCTGATATGCACATAGTCGAGCAGTTCAGAGACATCCTCACCTTCCTGCAAATCATAAAAATGGTAGCCGTTGTCATCGAGCTTGATATTAATCGAATGCGTATCGCCGAATAAATTGTGCATATCGCCTAATATTTCCTGATAAGCGCCCACCATAAAAAAACCGATCAAGTACGGCTGATTGGTATCTATTTCATGCACCGGCAAGGTTTTTTCAAGATTTTGCCCATCGATATACTGGTCGATACGCCCATCGGAATCACAGGTCAAGTCCTGGATGACGGCCCGCCGCACCGGCTGTTCGTCCAGCCGGTGTATCGGCATAATCGGGAAGATTTGATCTATCCCCCAAATATCCGGCAAGGACTGGAACAGCGAAAAATTACAAAAAATCTTGTCCGCCAGTTTTTCGTTCAATTCCTGCAAGATAGCCGCTTCATTCTGGTTATTCGGGTTCAGGCACGTTTGCAGTTGCCGGCAAAAAATCGCGTAATCATTTTCGGCCTGGGCAAGCCCGTTAATACTGAGTTTATCGCGCGCAAATTTGGCACGCGCTTCCGACAGGTAAAAGTGGGCATCGTGATACGCTTCAACCGGATTGCGGGTATCCGGCAAATCCTGCAATACTTCATCATTACTGTATACCGATTCAATATCGGTGACATTGGTGATGAGCACCGCATGATGCGCAGTCAGCGCCCGCCCCGATTCGGTGATAATATCCGGCTGCGGCACTTGTTTTTCAGTGCAAATATCGGCAAAACTGCGGACGATATTTTGCGCATATTCATCGAGACTGTAATTTATCGACGACTCGCGCCGCGACCGGCTGCCGTCATAATCGACGCCCAGGCCGCCGCCGGCATCGACAATTTTTATCGCCGCCCCTAAACGATGCAATTCAACATAAAATTGCCCCGCTTCTTTCAACGCTATTTTGATGTCATGAATGTTGGCTATTTGCGAACCCATGTGAAAATGCATCAGTTTTAACGACTCCAGCAAATCAGCTTGTTTCAGACGCTCTATCAATTGCAGGACTTCATGAGCATGCAAGCCGAACTTGGATTTTTCACCGCCGCTATTCTGCCATTTACCTGCACTGATGCTGGACAACCTGACCCGAGCCCCTAAAGACGGCTGAATATCCAGGCGCGCCGCTTCCTCGATAATCAGCTCCAACTCCAGCGGCTTCTCGATTACCAGGTAAAGATTCAGGCCCATTTTTAGGCCGATCAATGCAAGACGGATATAGGCGCGGTCTTTATAACCGTTACAGACGACGACCCCCTGATGCGACAAGGCCATAATCGCCAGCAACTCCGGCTTGCTGCCCGCCTCCAGACCGATATTATCGGCAGCCAGGATACCTTCGATCACCTGCCGCTGCTGATTGACCTTGATCGGGTAAACCGGCGTGTATTTACCGCTGTACTCATTGTTTGCACAGGCTTTTTTGAACGCATGATCCAAACGGGTCACGCGATCTTTCAATATATCGGTAAAACGCACCAGCACCGGCAGCGATAACTGCTTGTCGTTAAGAGACTGCGCAATCTCGTACAAATCGAGTTGAATCTCTTTATCGGCACTGGGTTTTACACTGACATGGCCGTTGTTATTTATCGAAAAATAACCATCGCCCCATAAATCTATCGCATACGTTTCTGCTGATTTCTGGATAGTCCAGGTTTCGTCTTGACTTAAATTCACACAAAACTCCAATGTCTTATAAAAAGATGTCACAAAAAAGATGCCGAATTCTAATATAATGAAAACTTCTGCATTCGTTTATTTTTCAGGAATCCTTACATGAACCCATCAGAATGGTTTACCGAACAAGTCCCAGGGGCTGAAACAGCCTTTTCGTTAAAAATTAAGCAAAAATTACACGAAGAACAATCGCCGTTTCAACATCTGGAAATCTATGAAACTGAAACTTTCGGTAATTTGATGGTCATTGACGGCTGCACGATGGTTTCAACACGCGATAACTTTTTTTATCACGAAATGATGAGCCATCCCGTTTTATTTACGCATCCCGATCCTAAAAAAGTCTGGATCATCGGCGGCGGCGACTGCGGCACATTAAGGGAAGTCTTAAAACACCCGTCAATCGAATACGCTGTGCAAATTGATATTGATGAGCGCGTCACACGTCTTTCGGAAATCTATTTCCCGGAATTATGCGAGTCAAATGACGACCCTAGAGCCGATTTAAAATTTATCGACGGCATTAAATGGGTAAAAGACGCCGCACCCGGCTCGGTAGACATTATTATCGTCGACAGTACCGACCCGGTTGGCCCAGCCGAAGGTTTATTCGGCGAAGCCTTTTATCGCGATTGCTACAACTGCCTGTCGGAACACGGCATGTTGGTTCAACAAAGCGAATCGGCGCTCTATCACATGAAATTAATCGCTGAGATGCGCGATGCGATGAGTAACTCCGGCTTAAGCCACCTGCAAACGCTGTTTTTCCCGCAATGCCTGTATCCATCGGGCTGGTGGAGTGCGACGATTGCTGGTAAAACGGCTTTATCCGCCTTCAGGGAGCAGGACTCAGCCAATAAAACCTTCGATACAACTTACTACAATGTCGATATCCACAAGGCGGCGATGGCGCAACCCGAGTTTTTCAAAAAAGCTTTTTCTTTAAAGTAATTAAATGCAGGACACGACAAGCTTTAAATTGATTGAGCGCATCAGCAACCTGCTGCGCTCGGAAGAACGAAAAAAATTTGCAGCTATCGGCCTGCAACCGGTTCATGTACAGGTGCTGGATTATTTATCCACCTGCAACCGGTTTAGTGATACGCCTGCCGCCGTTGCCGAATACCTGGGCCTGACTAAAGGCACTATTTCCCAATCGATACAGGTGCTTGAGCGCAAAAGCTATGTAGAGAAAAGCCAAGACACCCAGGATGGCCGCGTCGTGCATCTTGCCTTATCGACAGCAGGGAAGCAGTTACTGGATGAGATCAAACCGTTAGACATCTTCGCCCAGGCGCAGCATGCCATATCGACCCAGGGCTTTAGCACATTGGAAGCGGCGCTGAGCTCAATACTTGCAGAATTACAGAAAGCCAATAACGCCAGGAGTTTTGGCGTATGCCAGTCCTGTGTTAACTTCATTGAAGTGGAAAATCACTACCTGTGCAATTTAACCCAATTACCGTTGAGCCAGGTCGATGCAAAAAAAATATGTCGCGAACATATCCTTGCTGAAGACCGTGATATTTCAGGCCAACAAATACCTTAAGCCCGTTTATCTTTTTTGAGAGACACTGATATGTTTGATACTAAAGCCATTGATGATATTGCCAGCCGTTTGGCGGGTGCCGTACCGCCCGGATTAAACACCCTGAAAGAAGACCTGGAAAAAAACATCCATGCCATTTTACAAAGCGTCCTGGGCAAACTCGATTTAGTTACCCGCGAAGAATTTGAAGTACAAAAAATGGTTCTGGCGAAAACCCGCTCGAAACTGGAAGACCTGGAAAAGCGCGTTGCCGAAATCGAGCAGCAACTGCTCAGCAAAGAAGACATGTAAATGCCGGCTTGCTGCCGGAAAGGCTTTGGTCGCCGTTTTAATAACGCCCGGCAAACCTATCGTAGCCGGCCTCGATGTCATTAGCCGTTGTTTACAGCCGTGGACGCTCCGGCATAGAAGCCCCGCTAGTCACGGTAGAAGTCCACGTTGCTAACGGTTTGCCTTCACTGTCCATCGTCGGCTTGCCGGAAACCGCCGTTAAAGAAAGCAAAGACCGCGTTCGCGGCGCCATCCTGAACTCCCGGTTTGAATTCCCCGCCCAGCGCATCACGATCAATCTCGCCCCGGCCGACTTGCCCAAAGAAGGCGGCCGTTTCGATTTAGCCATCGCGCTGGGTATACTGGCGGCATCCGGCCAGATTCCCACAGCCCGGCTTGAGCAATACGAATGTGTCGGCGAACTGTCTTTAGGCGGTGAATTACGACCGATCAGCGGCGTTCTGCCGATTGCGATACAAGCCCGCAATAACCACAGAAAACTGATCCTGCCCAAAGAAAACACGGCAGAAGCCGCACTGGTCAAAGAGATTGAAATCATTCCGGCAGGGCATTTACTGGAAATTTGCGCGCACCTGAGCGGACAAACAACGATAGCCACCGAATACCAATACATAACACCGGCTTTACCGGCAACAGACATCGATTTTGCCGATGTGCACGGCCAATATCATGTTAAAAGAGCGTTTGAAATTGCCGCCGCCGGCGCGCATAACCTGTTGATGCTGGGACCGCCAGGCACCGGCAAATCGATGATTGCCTCGCGCCTGCCGACGATATTGCCGCCGCTGACCGAACAACAGGCCCAGGAAACGGCGGCTATAGCATCGATCAGCGACCAGGGCCTGGATGTCGCCAACTGGCTGAAACCGCCTTACCGCGCACCGCATCACACGGCCTCGGCCGCCGCTTTGGTCGGCGGCGGCAGCAATCCCAGGCCCGGCGAAATATCATTGGCGCATAACGGCGCGTTATTCCTCGACGAGTTGCCGGAATTCGACCGCAAAGTGCTGGAAGTGCTGCGCGAACCGCTGGAAACCGGCCATATCACCATTTCCCGCGCCAACCGACAGGCCGATTTCCCGGCTCGCTTCCAGCTTATCGCCGCGATGAACCCCTGCCCCTGCGGCTATCTCGGCGATGCTTCGGGGCGCTGTCATTGCACATCGGAACAAATAGCGCGCTACCGGGCGAAAATTTCCGGCCCGTTGCTGGATAGAATCGATATGCACCTGGAAGTCCCGAGAATATCGCATGAAGTCTTGCGCAAAGGCTCGCCAAACGGCGAAGAAAGCAGCGCGACTATCAGGGCGCGCGTCATCGCAGCCAGGAATATCGCGCTATTACGTAGCGGTAAGGCTAACGCGGCATTGAGTGCAAAAGAAGTGAAGCACTATTGCACACTGTCCGAAGCCAGCCACCAGATCCTGGAACAGGCCATGGACAAATTCGGCTTATCGCACCGCGCTTACCACCGGATTTTAAAACTTGCGCGAACGATAGCCGATCTTGCAGACTCGCCGCCAATAGAAATTATGCATTTAAGCGAAGCTATCGGGTATCGCAAACTGGACCGTAGCGTTTAACCTGGGCTGGGACACTTAAAATTAGCGCGAACAATACCAGGAACAGCTGGAAGAACTGCGCACCGCCGTCAAACAAACCGTGGATGCGATAAAGAATATTGCCAATAAAATCGATAGGATTAGTGTATTGGGTTCTTGATGACGCGCGCGGCGCGCCCTACAGCCTGTGGCTTTAACGAGAGGCTGGAGTATTATGTTTTTATTTTTTAGATGGATGAAAAGATTATGAAAATTACCGTCGCTGGAAAGATGATTTTGTTGGTAGTTACCGCCGTCCTGGGTTTAGTGGGACTATCCTGGCAAGGACAAAGCAGGATGCAGGCAGTGTATGAAAAAACCAATTTTGCTAACGTCAACAGTATCCCTTCCATTGACATACTCGGCGCAGCCAATGAATCCCTGGGCCAGCTGCGCGTGCGCATCTATCGCCATGTGCTGCATGACGATGCGGCCGAGAAGACGAAAATCAATGCCACGATCAAGCAATCGCATGACGCGGTGTCGGATGCCCTGAAAAAGTATGAAACCACAATAGTGGACGACAAGGACAAGCAGTTGCTGTCCGAAGATGTCGATGCTTTTAATGAATATACCAAGGGAATGGACATTGCGCTGGCTTTTTCCACCCAGAACAAACGTGAGGAGGCACGGGATACGCTGACCCAATATTCCCAACAAGCCGAAAGATTGAATAAGGCGCTTAATGATCACATGGACTACAACATCGCTCTCGCGAAGAAGTCGGCGGAAGTAGCGGCCGCGACCCAGTCTGATGCGACAATATTCTCCAGCATCATCTCGGGCATTGTCGTGATATTGACGGCGTTGCATGGCTTCTTCATCACGCGCGGCCTGCTCAAGCAGCTGGGAGGCGAGCCTGGTTTTGCCGCCGAAATCGCCAATAAGATCGCTATCGGCGACCTGAGCACCCCTATCGAGTTAAAATCCGGCGATACCACCAGCATCATGGCGGCTATGAAAAATATGGCGCTTGCCATTCAAGCGCTGGTCAACGATGCCGACGTGCTGGCTAAAGCGGCGCTAGACGGCCGTTTACAAACCCGTGCCGACGCCGACAAACACCACGGCGATTTCCGTAAAGTCGTCAGCGGCGTCAACAAAACCTTGGACAGCGTCATCATACCGCTCGATGAGGCAGCCGAAGTGCTGATGCGGGTCGAACAAGGGGATTTGACCCGTACCGTTAACGGCGACTACCAAGGCCAACTCGGCGATTTCAAGGATACCGTCAACAACACCATTGCCAGACTCTCGCAAACCATCGCCGAAGTCATCAACGCCGCCGATCAGTTGGGCAATGCCTCGGAACAGATTAGCGCGACCTCGCAATCGTTGTCACAAGCGGCCAACGAACAGGCGGCCGGTGTCGAGGAAACCAGCGCCAGCATCGAACAGATGACGATCAGCATCAAACAGAACGCCGACAACGCTAAAATCACCGACGGCATGGCCGGTAAAGCCACGCGGGAAGCCATCGAAGGCGGTGTTGCCGTTAAGCAGACCGTAACGGCGATGAAGGACATCGCCGGCAAAATCGGCATCATCGACGATATTGCCTACCAGACCAATATGCTGGCGCTCAACGCCGCGATCGAAGCGGCGCGAGCCGGCGATCACGGCAAAGGTTTCGC
>SCST01000509.1 GCA_004299465.1 Methylovulum sp.
TATTAACGAGCAAATCGGCTAATTCCTCGGCGGATTTGTCGGCTCTGACCGATCCCTCCTGCTGCGCTTTTTCCAGGCCGTAGCGCAACAAATCCCGATAATCCCTGACGGCTCTCTGCAAGGAGACCCTGACAACTTCGCTGGTATCGCCGAGTTCGCCCATCAAATTCCCGAGCAGGCAACCCCCCTTAAAATCCGCTTTTTCCAGTTCGGTAACCAGCTCTGCAAAATAACGCTTTATTGCCGTCAGTGCATCCAGTTCCGGGTTTTGTAAATGGGTATCCAGTTGCTGTATGAACGGTGCGATGTAGTGTTGAATGACTTCGGCGCCAAAATTTTCCTTGCTGCCGAAATAATTGTAAAAAGAGCCTTTGGGAATTTGTACGGCATCCAGGATTTCTTTCAAACCGGTGCCGTGATAACCCTGCTGGGTCAGCAAAATGACTCCCTGGGCTAATAAACTTTCTCTGTTGGTTTGTTTTTGTGTGGGTTCAGACATGGATGGCTGGTCTTAAAAGGGGTTAACGCAAATTGCAGAAACATTATATCGTAGGCGCAGCAGAAGCGGTTTAGCCGCGCAAGCTGGCAGGTTGTTGCCGAAGACTGATTGACGGCGAGGCGCCATGCCTTATACGAAGAATGATAGCTGACAACCCAAGTAAAATGTAGTTATCGTCGGAGCTGTTTTGACCGCGAAGAGAGCGTTAAAACCGTTCAGGCAGCTTTGGGAAATATCGGTTGACAGGCTTCCCTACAAAGCAGGTATGAAATTTTATTTTTGGTCCTTGCTATTTTAATTAGTGCCCTCATAATCTTATCTTTAGAATTGTGTTTAAAGATCGCATTGATGGAAACGCATAAAATGAAAGAACTAGAACAAACAGATGTATTAATTCCGGTGTTACCGCTTAGAGATGTCGTGGTTTATCCGCACATGGTCATTCCTTTATTTGTCGGCAGGGAACGCTCTATTGATGCGTTGGATGCGGCTATGCGAGACAGCAAGCAGGTACTGCTGGTTGCGCAAAAAGAGGCGGAAATTGATGAGCCGGATTTTGCTGACCTTTATCAAGTGGGTACGCTGGCGAATATCCTGCAATTATTGAAGTTGCCGGACGGTACCGTCAAGGTATTAGTAGAGGGCAGCCAACGCAGTACAGTGACGCGCTACCAGGATACGGGAAGTTTTTTTTCAGCGATGGTCAGTCCGCTGGAAGATGTCTTGAGCTTATCGGATCAAGAGCAGGATGTACTGCAACGGACCGCGATCAGCTCGTTTGAACAGTACGTTAAGCTGAACAACAAGATTCCGCCCGAGGTACTGACTTCTTTGGCCGGTATTGACGACCTCAGCCGGCTCGCCGATACGATGGCGGCGCATATGAGCTTAAAAGTCCATGAAAAGCAAAGGATACTTGAAAACGCCGACATAGAGAGCCGTTTGGAAAATTTGATGACGCTGATGGAAGGCGAAGTCGATATCCTGGAAATGGAAAAGAAAATCCGTGTTCGCGTCAAGCAGCAAATGGAGAAGAACCAGCGCGAATATTATCTCAATGAGCAAATGAAGGCGATTCAGAAAGAATTGGGCGATATGGATGACGTCCCTAATGAAATTGAAGAGCTGGAAAAGAAAATTGCCGATGCGGGCATGTCCAAAGAAGCCAAAGCCAAAGCGGAAGCAGAGCTTAACAAGCTTAAACTGATGTCGCCGATGTCTGCTGAAGCGACCGTGGTGCGCAATTACATCGACTGGATGGTTAGCGTGCCGTGGAAGAAAAAAACCAAGGTACGGCATGATTTAAAAATCGCCGAGCAGGTCTTGGAAGAAGAGCATTACGGTTTGGAGAAGGTTAAAGAGCGTATCCTGGAATATCTTGCCGTGCAACAGCGGGTAAAACAGCTTAAGGGACCTATTTTATGTTTGGTGGGGCCTCCAGGCGTCGGCAAGACCTCGCTAGGCGAGTCCATTGCCAGGGCGACCAATCGCAAATATGTGCGCATGGCTTTGGGCGGCGTACGCGATGAAGCCGAGATTCGCGGGCATCGCCGTACTTATATCGGATCGATGCCGGGGAAAATCTTGCAGAACCTGGCGAAGGTCAAAACGCGTAACCCAATGTTCCTGCTTGATGAAATAGACAAGATGGCGGCGGATTTTCGCGGCGATCCTGCTTCCGCATTATTAGAGGTTTTGGACCCCGAACAGAATCATACATTTTCAGACCATTACCTGGAAGTTGATTTTGATTTGTCTGACGTCATGTTTGTTGCGACGGCGAATACGATGAATATTCCGCCGGCGTTGCTGGACAGGATGGAAGTGATACGTCTTGCCGGCTATACCGAAGATGAGAAAATCAATATCGCATTGCGCTATTTAATTCCCAAGCAGGTTAAAAATAACGGGCTTAAAGAAAAGGAAATAGACATATCAGAGCCGGCGGTCAGGAATATGATTCGCTATTACTCGCGCGAAGCGGGAGTTCGTAGCCTGGAGCGCGATATTTCCAAAATTTGCCGCAAGGTTGTCAAGGCCTTGCTGTTAAAACCCGATAATCATAAGGTGCTGGTTACCGATGAAAATCTAGGCGATTATCTGGGTGTTAAACGTTTCAACTATGGCATTGCTGAAGAGCAGGACCAGATTGGCCAAGTCACCGGTTTGGCCTGGACGGAAGTGGGCGGCGAGTTGCTGACTATTGAGACGGCTGTTATTCCCGGTAAAGGCAAGCATTCGGCAACAGGCAAATTGGGTGAAGTCATGAAGGAGTCGATAGAAGCGGCGATGACCGTGGTCAGAAGCCGTTCAGACATCCTGGGCATAGATCATGAACTGTTCCAGAAGAATGATATTCATATCCATGTTCCCGAAGGCGCGACACCTAAAGACGGACCGAGCGCCGGTATAGGCATGTGCACGGCTATTATTTCAGCGTTGACGAAAATACCGGTGCGTGCAAATGTAGCGATGACCGGCGAAATTACCTTGAGAGGCGAAGTATTGCCGATAGGCGGGTTGAAAGAAAAATTGTTGGCGGCGCACCGTGGCGGCATAACCACCGTTTTAATCCCGGCTGAAAACGAAAAAGACCTGGTGGAAATACCTGAAAACATCAAACACAACCTGAATATTAAGCCAGTGCATTGGATAGATGAAGTCTTGGAAGTCGCGTTGCAATACCTGCCTGTTCCGACTGAGAAAATAGTGATTGATGAGCCGGGGAAAAATGATGCAGACGCGGTTAAAACCATCGCAACAGGTCTGACTGCACATTGACAATGTTTGCGGTTTCTGCAAAAACATAAGCGAAACCGCAAATATCAAGGCTTCCAGGGGTTTTAATGCTTGACACTGGATAAGCCCAGTTGATATAAATACCAGTGTTTCTTGTGTTGCTGTCAGCAGGCATAAGACACACACTCGTCTTGCACAACACACAAAATAACTTCCTAAGGGGGAATAATAATGAATAAATCGGAACTTATTGATGCTATAGCGGAGTCTGCTGATTTGACAAAAGCAGATGCCGGGCGTGCTTTGGATGGTTTCTTAAACGCAGTAACCAGCGCGTTGAGCAAAGGTGATTCTGTCGCTTTAGTGGGCTTCGGCACTTATTCCGTAAAGGAAAGAGCAGAGCGAAAAGGCCGTAATCCACAAACTGGAGAAGAAATAACGATCAAGGCGGCAAAAATTCCTTCATTTAAAGCTGGTAAAAGTTTAAAAGATGCTGTAAACTAATCAGCATTAGTCGGGTGCTTAGCTCAGCTGGGAGAGCGTCGCCCTTACAAGGCGAGGGTCGGGGGTTCGAACCCCTCAGCACCCACCAGACTTTGGAGTGGTAGTTCAGTTGGTTAGAATACCGGCCTGTCACGCCGGTGGTCGCGGGTTCGAGCCCCGTCCACTTCGCCAAAAATATCAAAAAGCCCCGTACCACTTGGTTCGGGGCTTTTTTTTTGCACGGTAGTTAATTTATTAGAGCAGAGCTATGCTGACCAAAATTAGAGAAAAATCGCAAGGCGCTTTTGCATGGGGTATTTTGATAGTCATTTGTGTACCTTTTGCATTATGGGGTATTAATAATTACTTGGATGGCGGACAGGAAGCGCCGGTTGCATCCGTCGGTGATAAGGATTTTTATCAACGCGATGTGAATAAGGCTTATGAGCAATATAGCCAGGGCCTCAGGGGATTAGGCATTGATGAACAGACACTGAAAGCGCAGGCCTTACAAAAACTGATAAAAGATGAAGTGTTATTGCAGTATGTTCATGCTAGGGGGCTAACGGCGACAGACGACAATAGCCGCGAATTTGTTAAGTCACTCGAATATTTCCAGACGGATGGGCAATTCGATGATAAAAAATACAAATCGCTGCTGGCCTCGCAAAGACTGTCATCGAATGAATTCGTCAGTAGAATCCAGAATGCGCTGGTGATGGAGCAGTTTCAGCACAGTATTGTCGATAGCGCGATTGCCACTCAATATGACGTGGAAAATTTCTTTAGAATTCAGAACCAGCAGCGAGATGTCGATTATGTGACTATTGCTTTGCAGCCGGTTCCGGAACAGCCTAAGGCGGAGGAGGTTGCCGCTTACTACCAGCAGCACCAGGATATGTATCAAGCACCGGAGCAGGTATCTATAGAATATGTCGAATTATCGCTTGCTGAAATCGCTAAAAAAGTAGTCGTTACGGATGAAAAGTTAAAAGCATTTTATGAAGAGCAAAAAGACCAATACATCACGCCGGAACGTAGGAAAATCAGTCATATCCTGTTCGCTGTGAATGATAAAATCACTGAAAAAGCGGCGTTAGAGAAAGCCCAAAAAGCCAAGCAAGAACTGGCAACAAAGGATTTTGCCGTGTTGGCTGCCGAAGTCTCCGATGACAAGCTAAGCGCTAAAGCAGGCGGCGATTTGGGCTTGTTTAATGTAGGCGTTATGGAAAAGGCCTTTGAAGATGCGGCGACTGCGTTGAAACAAGGCGAAGTGTCAGGCCCGGTTAAATCCGCGTTTGGTTATCACTTGATCAAGGTAACGGAATTATTGCCGGGTGAAATCAAGGCGTTTGATAGCGTTAAAAATGAACTGACTAAAGCCTACCAAAAAGCCCAGGCAGAAAATGCTTTTTATGAATCGGGTGAGAAATTAGCGGAATTAAGCTACCAGAACCCGGATAATCTGCAAACAGTAGCGGATGCCCTGGATCTTTCCGTCAAAAAATCTGCATTGTTTACCAAAGATAAAGGTGAAGGCATTGCCGCCGACGACAAAATCCGTAGCGCCGCATTTACGGAGGAAGTCCTGCAAGGCAACAACAGCACGCCTATAGAATTGGGTAGCGAGATTTTGCTGGTATTACGTTTGCAGGAGCATAAACCGGCGGCTGTACGTGATTTGGAAGCCGTCAGGAAAGACATTGTGGCTGTTTTGTCGAATGATAAAGCCAAATTGTTGACTGCTGAGAAAGCAAAGCAAATAAAAGCGCGCTTACTCGCCGGCGAAACCATTCAAGCCGTAGCCGCCGAAAGCAAACTCGATGTTAAAAGCGCTAAGCAATTAACCCGTAGAGCCGCTGATTTGCCGTTGCCGTTACGTGAAGCGATCTTTAAAGCAGCAAAACCGGTCGGCGGTAAATCCAGCGTATTTATTGCATCGCTACCTTCCGGTGATCAAGTGGTTGCAAGTTTAGCTAAAGTAACAGAAGGTGTTATGAGTGATTCTGACAAGAAGCAACTTGATTTAGCGAAAAAGAACATCGCTAATGCGTTTGGCCAGGCTGAATTCAACGCTGTGCTAAACAGCCTGGAGGCTGGCGCCGATATATCGGTTAAGGAGGCATCCAAGAAAGCCGCTGAATAGAAAACAAAATCCGGGGGCTTTTAAGCCCCCTTTTTTCAGCTCAGCATTAGACCTAAACCCACGGCTGTCACTAATGTCCCGGCGACTCTGCCACCTAAGACTAATCCGCCGATAGCCGCTGAAAAAACGCTTTTGATTAATGAATTTACCGTGACCGCAATGACAATTGCCCGTGCCGCTACCTGAATATCCAATCCCTCCTGGCTCATGCGCGCCAAGCTTAGGGTAACGGGATCGACATCGGCTAAGCCGGCTGCTGCTGCGAGAGCATACGTTCCCATATCGCCAAAATAGGCTTTCAACAAATTAGACAACAGCAGGATAACGACTAAAAATATACCGAATTTCAGTGCCATGCCTATCTGGAAAGGATTTTCCAGGCTCATTTCCTCGCTGGTCCTAAATTCACGCGCATTCCGCCAGAGCAGAAAGGCAAGCAGGTAAGTAACAAGGCTCATGACCAGCAGGGAAGGCAATAGCAAGCGGCACAGCGCTTGATTCATAATCGATGTCAACAATAGGGTGCGTACGAACAGCGTTGCGCAAGCCGTCAAAATGCCGGCCGATAATGCGTTCTCTCCGCCCGGATAATGTTTTGATAAACGCGAGAGATTAAGCGTAACGGCGGTTGAAGAAACCAGTCCGCCAAAAACACCCGTCAAAATAGGACCGTGACGGTCACCGACTATCCTGATGGCAAAATAGCCCAGGTAAGAAATACCGGCTATCAACACGACCATCCACCAGATATGGTAAGGGTTAAAGGCTCGCCACGGCCCATAACCCTGATCCGGCAGCACCGGCAGCATCACCACTGAGATCAGCAATAACTGCAAGGTCGCATTTAATTCATGCTGCTCCAGTTTTTTTACCCACTCGTGCAGCAAGGGCTTAAAACTCAGCAGCGATGTGATAATGACTGCCGTGGCGCAGGAGAGCGTGACATGACCGAAAACTATCAATGCCCCTAAGGTAAAAGTAATCAACGAAGCGATAATGCCGGTAATGCTGAAGTCTTCAAATTTATCGAGACTTTTGCTGTAAGCGACCAGCAACACCAAGGTTAGCCCTAAAAAAGCAAAACCCATTAATGATGTGCTGGTTTGCTGGGCTAATAGTCCCCAAAGCGCACCCAGCAGGCTGATGAGTCCGTAAGTACGTAACCCTGCAACGCGCAGGCCTTCATCGCGGTTGCGAGTGCGCCAGCCGCGTTCGAGGCCGATAAGTAGGCCTATAGCCAGTGCTATGCCTAAGAGTTTGAAGTTTTCCAAATCAGTCATGTCGGGCTGTTTCCATTGGCGAATCGTTCAGTGCGAGACGTAGCGGAATCATTGCCGAGCGGCAAAAGCCATGCCGCTGATAAAAGCGTTGCGCGGATTCATTATCGCTATCAGTAAGCAAGGTAATACGCTTGCAACCGTTCAGCCGCGCGACTTCAATGGCGTGCTCAAGCAGGCTGGAGCCTGTTCCCAGACCGCGCGCATCGGGTGCAACGACCATGTCTTCAAGCAGCGCCACACGAGCGCCGAGCGCAGTAGAGACGGTGTATAGCAGGCTGACCATGCCGATAATCCGCCGGTCCAGGCGGGCGACGCTGACCAGTCCTGATTCAGGATGGTTGATAATGTGGGCCAAACCTCGGCTTTGGGCATCGTAATCGGGAGCGAAGTCAGCTTCTTGAGAAAACAGGGTATCCAGTAGTTTACATAATGCCGGAATATCAGAGAGGTGCGCAGCGGTGATTTGCATGAGTGTGCCAGATTGAAAGTAAGCATTGGGCAGGATAATGTCTCTTTTTGCGGTGCCGGGCAAGTCAGGACGGCTGAGGCGCGCCGCAGGCAATA
>SCST01000510.1 GCA_004299465.1 Methylovulum sp.
TCTTGTTAATTGCGCGCGAACTCACAAAAGTTTGGAAAAAAAGGCTTTCCCGCCGCCTGATTTTTTTACATCCCCGCCGGGCAAACCGGGACAAGTTCAGATAAAATGCCGATTTTGCCTAAATTGATGACCATGTCCAAAAATATACGTATTGAACGCCGTAGTGGAGAAGCCCTGCTACCCTGCATTCCTGAACTTGCACGTCTTAGAATTGAAATATTCCGCGATTTTCCATATCTCTATGACGGCAACCTGGAGTATGAGAAAAAATATCTGCAAACCTATATCGATAACCCGGAAAGCGTGATCGTGCTGGCATTTGACGACGACAAAGTCGTCGGCGCATCGACGGCGATCCCGATGAAATATGAAACCGATGAGCTTAAAAAGCCGTTCATTGAAAATAATTACGACCTGGCCCAGGTGTTTTACTGCAGCGAATCGGTATTAAACAAGAATTACCGCGGCCTGGGTATAGGCGTGCGCTTCTTCGAGGAGCGCGAGGCGCATGCCGAAGCATTGGGCGGTTTTAAACATATCACCTTCTGTTGCGTGGAGCGCCCGGCCGATCATCCGCGACGCCCGGCCGATTATATGCCCCTGGATGTCTTCTGGAACAAGCGCGGCTATGTCAAACATCCCGAACTAAGTACCCACTACGTCTGGAAAGACCTGGACGACAGCGAGGAAACCCCTAAACCGATGACTTTCTGGCTTAAACATGAGCATTAAAATTGCAAGCGCCCAATATGACATCAGCTTCCTTGCCGACTGGCTGACTTACCAGGACAAGGCCGAGCGCTGGGTTGCCGATGCCGCGGCGCAGCATGCGAAAATCCTGCTATTTCCTGAATACGCCAGCATGGAACTGGCCTCCCTGTTTGGCGAGGACGTCTATTCATCATTAAGCAAACAGCTGGCGGCCATGCAGTCGGTGCTGGATGATTACATCGCGCTATTTCAAGGCTTGGCGCAACGCTATCAATGCATGATCCAGGCCGGGACCTTCCCGGTAAAAACAGCGTCCGGTGCTTATCGTAATCGCGCCTACCTGTTCATGCCCGACGGCAGCCTGGATTACCAGGATAAATTGATGATGACGCGCTTTGAAAACGAGCAATGGTTCATACAATCCGGCGATGAATTAAAAGTCTTCGATACCGTTCACGGCAAAATCGCGATTAATATCTGCTATGACAGCGAATTCCCGTTGCTGGCGAGAAAACAGGCGGAAGCCGGCGCCAAGCTCATTTTAGTGCCCAGTTGCACCGATACGTCGGCAGGTTTCCACCGGGTAAAAATAGGCTGTCAGGCCAGAGCCTTGGAAAACCAGTGTTATGTGGTCCATTCCTGCCTGGTCGGAGAAGCGCCGTGGTCGGAAGCGGTCGATGTCAGCGTCGGCGCAGCGGCTGTTTATACGCCGGTGGATAAGGGATTTCCCGATAACGGCATATTGGCTGCCGGTAAATTGAATGCGGTGCAATGGGTGTTTGCCGAAATTGGGCTGGATTACTGTGAAACCGTACGTGCCCAGGGACAGGTCTTCAACTACCGGGATTGGCCCTTGCAAAACAGGTTCGGATAAACCCGTTGCCGGGCAATGACCGGCAACGGGCGCTCAAGTCAAAAGCACAAGCCATCAGGATGATTCGGCCGGTTTCCTGACGGCATAAATGAAACCATTACGACGCCCGGACTGATAATTGTTAAACCGTGCCGAGCCTATCACCGCGTAATAATGGCCGAGAAACGCCAGGGATTTTTTGGGTAGCCATG
>SCST01000059.1 GCA_004299465.1 Methylovulum sp.
TTCAGGAACGGGCGCGGGTATGCTGCCCAAGGCATCATACCTCCCGGTATTTACGGCTATGCCGACGGCAGAGAAGGGATTAACCTAATGGTGTACGATGAGGTAAACGGCAAGACGCAACGTAAAAACATTGCCGTAGCACGGCAATTGACAGTGGAAGCAGGCTACCCCAACGGCATAGATCCAAAGACCAAGGAGCCCCTGATTTTGTATTTTGATACGATGTCGGCCAGTATCGATGACCGCCCGATGATGAACTGGTATCGCAAGCAATTTGAAAAACTGGGCATTAAACTGGTCATACGCGCTACCGATTACAATCGTTTTCAGGAAAAAATACGTTTAGGCAATGCGCAGATTTTCGTTTGGGGCTGGAATGCGGATTACCCTGACCCTGAAAATTTCTTTTTCCTGCTCTACGGCGGGAATTCAAAAGTAAAACACGGTGGTGAAAATGCCGCCAATTACCAAAGCCCGGAATTTGACCAATTATTTGAATTAATGCGTAACATGGACAACACGCCTGAGCGTTATGAGATTATTCAGCGCTTACAGGGACAAATTCGCCATGATGCGCCGTGGATTTTCGGTTTTCATCCGAAGACCTTTTCGCTGTATCACAGCTGGTATAAAAACATCAAACTCAATTCAATGGCGAATAACCTGCTTAAATATGCCCGCATCGATGCGGTAGAGCGCGAGAAAAAACGCGCCTTATGGAATCGGCCAGCGCTTTGGCCGCTGGTGCTGGTCGGCATGGTTGCACTAATAATGTTAATGCCTGCGATTAGGTCTGCTCAGCGGCCTGGGCGAGATTGCTGAGGCGATCAAGGCGGGGTGGACGGGTTTCTCCCGTCAAATTAAAGTGGAACCTCTGCGTATGACAATTCTCCACAGACTTCAATAAAACGGCTTAATTTTTTGGATTTTTATAAAATTTACGATAGAAAATGGCATGTTGAAGACAGCCATTGCTCAGTATATGAATTGTCAAAACGTTCGTGTAATTGTTCTATTTCTTTAATAAGCAAGCCGGCAGGCTCATGAGCCAGATAATTTGCTAAAGGCAGATAGTCACGTCCATTAATCCTCCTGTAAGCCATAGCTGAAATATTTTTATCAGAAGCATCAACGCCTAAAAATTGAAAAATAGATTTCAGTAATTTTCTAGGGTTATTGCTTATATCCTCAAAAAAACCTGTAAATATTTGTTCTGAAGGATAATATTTTTCCCATTTTTCAAGGTTAGTCAGATAACGCGAATGAGCTAGATTTTCCGGTTTTTTTAAAAAACTGATAAGGCGCTTATCGCTAATTGTCTGGATTCCTTCATGACCAAACCGCTCACTATGAGACATAGCGGCTTGTGACCAAAGCCGCTGAACAGGATGGCGCAGTAAATAGATAATTTTTGCATCAGGTAATAATCGGTGGACATGGGCAATCATTTTATCACTGAGTAACGCATAGTCTGGTGTAGCTTCGCCCGAAATTTGTCCTTGGCTTGGTGTAAATAACGAAATATACCAATCATCAGTACGCGGCAATAAATAAGCACGCTTGAGCCAATTAGCGTTCTTGTTCTGGTCGGCTTGTGTTTTATAATATGCCCCTTTTATTCGG
>SCST01000511.1 GCA_004299465.1 Methylovulum sp.
ATCCCAATGACTCGACGCGATTTCGGGATGCTTTGCATTTTCACTACGCAAAAAGCGCTTCGTGAAAACGCCCAGCCCTATCGCTTCTGGGGACTACTCGACTTCCTGTCTCGCAGCGGAAGACGCCGGTTTGCGGTACGGGCCATAGACCGCAAACCGGGTATCATCGGGTTTACCTGGCCTTTGCCAGCCGTTTTTCCAATTCGGCAGCGAGCAAAGCATCCTCATTTCGTAAATGGGTAAGGAAGTGTCGTCTTAGCACCGAATCTTCTGGGATTTTCAATTTGCCTGCCGATTTTGCGGCAATGAAGCGTTGGAATGGCGAAAAAAAACAGGCTGTAATAGCCAACGTCAGCAAGCACAATGCAATGATTTCGATCATATCAATCTCTCGGGTCTAGTAGAAAAACGTCGTGCAACAATGCATTGGCTTCGTATGCGAATGAGCACGGCTTAAATTTCAAAGCAAATATAATACCATATACATGCAATGAGAAATTCAAAACCCCCGGTAGTTGCAAATAATGGACTCGCAGGACGAAACTATGTTTGTTGTTAATGGCGTTATTCCTACATACTTGTCTGGTTTATAACAATGCTACCTACAATCACTGCTATACCGGTCATTTACCCGCCGATTCTTGCCGGGCAAAGAAAAGCCTGTAAAATCGCTGTTTACAATGTTTTAATCAGCGATTTTGCCGGCATGCAACCGTAATAATTTGGATATTGAATAGACAATGAATAATGAATATAACGCCGCTGCAATAGAAGTGTTAAGTGGCTTGGAGCCGGTACGCAAACGCCCCGGGATGTACACGGACACCACGCGGCCTAATCATTTGGTACAGGAAGTGGTTGACAACAGTGTCGATGAAGCGATAGCCGGACATGCCGACTGCATCGATGTGGTTTTGTTTAAAGACGGCGCGGTGCAGGTCAGCGATAATGGGCGCGGCATGCCGGTTGACCTTCATCCTGAACAGGGCATTCCCGGCGTTGAAGTGATTTTGACCCAGCTCCATGCCGGCGGCAAATTTTCCAATAAAAACTACCAGTTTTCAGGTGGCCTGCATGGCGTCGGCGTTTCAGTCGTCAATGCCTTGTCGGCCAGGCTGGAAATAGAGGTTAAACGCAACGGCAGGCTATATCGGATGGATTTTGCCGATGGCGACAAGCAAACCGAATTGACTGAAAGCGGAACGGTCGGCAAGAATAACACCGGCACAGCGGTAAAATTCTGGCCGAATGAAAAATATTTTGATTCCAGCAAAATCTCGGTTTCAAAACTCAAGCACATTTTACGCGCCAAAGCCGTGCTGTGTCCGGGACTGAAGATTACACTGAAAATCGAGCAAAGCAGTGAAGAATATGTCTGGTGTTATCAAAATGGGCTCAAGGAATACCTGCTGGACCGGATAGGCGATATTGAATTTTTTCCAGAGCAGCCGTTTATGGGCAGCAGTGCGGCCAATCATGAGGCGGTTGAATGGGGCATTGTCTGGGCGGTGGAAAACGGTTCGGAAATGCTGGCCGAAAGTTATGTGAATCTCGTGCCCACCGCACAGGGCGGAACCCACGTTAATGGCCTGCGTGCAGGCTTGACCGAAGCGATGCGCGAGTTCTGCGACATCAGGAATATCCTGCCGCGTGGCGTAAAAGTCGCGCCGGAAGATGTCTGGGAGAATTGTCATTTTGTGTTATCGGTAAAACTCGAAGACCCGCAGTTTTCCGGCCAAACCAAGGAGCGTTTAAGTTCTCGCGAATGCGTGGCGTTTGTTTCAGGTATTGCGAAGGACAGCTTCAGCTTGTGGTTGAACCAGCATCCGGCAGAAGGCGAGAAAATTGCCGATATTATCATTTCCAGCGCGCAAAAAAGGCTGCGTTCCAATAAAAAAATCATCCGAAAAAAAATCACCGCAGGCCCCGCTTTGCCTGGCAAACTGGCCGATTGCTCCGCCCAGGATATTGCCCGTACCGAATTATTTCTCGTGGAAGGTGATTCGGCGGGCGGTTCCGCGAAACAGGCGCGCGAGCGTGATTTCCAGGCGATTATGCCGCTGCGCGGCAAGATCCTTAACACTTGGGAAGTGGAGTCCAGCCAGGTC
>SCST01000512.1 GCA_004299465.1 Methylovulum sp.
GCAAGCCTGGGTTGACGATATGCAGCCGTTATTGAACCATCGGATTAATGAATTCAAGCCCTTAATGACCCGCGTTGACGCCGATAAAATTGCGGCGATCATCGAAGCATCCAAGGAAAATCTCGAAAAAACCATCGATAAGCCCAAAGTCAAACAATTCGAGGCGATAGCCGATACGATAGACTTTAATGACTTCGCCAAACTGGATTTGCGCATCGCCAAAATAGTTAAAGCCGCCCATGTCGATGGCTCGGATAAGCTGTTGCAACTCACCGTCGATATAGGCGATGAAACGCGCACGATTTTTTCCGGTATTAAATCCGCGTATCAACCGGAAGATTTGGAAGGGCGATTGACGCTGGTGATTGCCAATCTTGCGCCTCGGAAAATGCGTTTTGGCGTGTCGGAAGGCATGGTGCTGGCGGCGGGGCCAGGGGATAAGGAGATTTGGCTGTTAAGCCCGGATGACGGGGCCGTGGCGGGGATGCGGGTTAATTAAATTCGCTAGTAATGGTACCTAAGTTGCGCGATTAAAACAGCATTTGCAGTGACCTTATAAACCAGCCGGTGTTCGTCATTGATGCGGCGTGACCAATAGCCTGAAAAAGCGTGTTTCAGTGGTTCAGGTTTGCCTATGCCATTGAATGGCGAGCGCTTTATGTCTTTGATTAAGGTGTTGATTCGCTGAAGCATTTTGTTGTCGGTTTGTTGCCAGTGCAGGTATTCTTCCCAGGCGTGGTCTGAAAAAACCAGGTTCATTCAAGCAACTCTCTAATGGCGCCGCCACCGGATTCGAGTTGCTTGATGGATTCCAGCAAGCGACGGGCATTGTTGGGGCTTCTGAGTACATAAGCCGTTTCTTCTAAAGCCTGGTAGTCGGACAGAGAAATCATTACCACAGAATGTTCGCCATTTTTTGTGATAATGACGGGTTCATGATCGTTGCAGACTCTTTCTATCGTTTTGGCTAAATTTGCACGGGCATAAGTGTAGGTGGTTGCATCCATAGGTATTTTTAGTGCTTGTACAATATGATGTAAGGTAGCTTACTGGAATACTTAAGCAGGTTCAAATGAAAGAAGAATTTATTGACATACATCAGATTGACATCAATACAACAATTGACCAAATTAACGCATTACTCCCTCAAACCCAATGCGGACAATGCGGCTTTAAAGGCTGTCGTCCTTATGCCGAAGCGATTGCCGGGGGCAGGGCGGATATTAACCAATGTCCGCCGGGTGGCGATGACGGCATAGCGGCACTGGCGGATTTTTTAGGCATATTCCCTAAACCATTGAATCCGGCGTTTGGCATCCATAAATCTAAGCAAGTGGCGTTTATTATCGAACAGGATTGTATCGGCTGCGTGAAATGTATCGCGGCCTGCCCGGTTGACGCTATTTTGGGGGCGGCGAAATTCATGCATACGGTGATTGCATCCGAATGCACGGGGTGCGAACTGTGCGTTGCACCGTGTCCGGTGGATTGCATTATCATGACATCGGTAGAGACTGAAAGCGATAGTTTAAGCAAACGGGAAAAGTCGGCGTTGGCAAAGCGTCGTTTCGAGGCGCGATGCTTGCGTAAAGAACGAGAGGCCGCAGAAAAGGCGGAGCGCGCCAGGCAGAAAAAAGCGGCGTTGGCAAAAATGAAATCGAAAACATCATTGACTAATGAGGAATAAAGCGTGGCAAAGGCAAGTGATTTAAAGCGGGGCATGGTGGTTGATATTAACGGCGTCCCCCATGCGGTCAAGCAGGTTGAGGTAAAAAGTCCGTCTTCACGTGGCGCGACGACATTGTACAAAGTCCGTTTCACCAATCTTAAAACCGGGCAGAAGCTCGACGAGTCGCTAAAGGGCGACGATGTTTTTAAGGAGGCGGAATTAGTGCGCGCCAAAGTGCAGTATTCTTATAAAGATGGGGATAACTATATCTTTATGAATGCCGAAGATTACACGCAATACACCCTGGGTGCGGATGATTTGGAAGGGCAGGTCGAGTATTTGTCGGAAAGCCTGGAAGGTATTGTCGCCTTATTGATTGACGATGCGGTGCTGGGAATCGAACTGCCTGCCATCGTGGTGTTGGAAATTGTCGAAACGCCACCGCCGATTAAAGGTTCATCGGCTTCGGCGCGGACTAAAACGGCGCGCTTATCCACGGGTCTTGAAGTGCAAGTGCCGGAATACCTGGAAACGGGCGAGTTAATTAAGGTCAATACCGAAACCGGAAAGTATTCGTCACGGGCTTAATGCTGTAGGTATGATGACGGACTCCGGGCATGTCCTGAAAACCCGGCAGGGCGAATTTACACTGAACCGCCTGCCTAAGCGTCCCCGCGAATTGTTGCGTGCCTTTGATGCAGCGGATGAATATCTGCTCGATTATATTGCCGATGTCGTACAACCGGCTGCGGATGCCAGGATTTTAATCGTTAATGACAGCTTCGGCGCATTGGCGGTAGCGTTGAGCGCGTTTCAACCGTGCGCGATGTCTGATTCTTATCTTTCGCAGCAGGCGACACGGCTTAATCTCGCCGTTAATGCGTTGCCTGGGCATCGAGTCAACTTGATCAGCAGCCTGGCTTCACTGGACGGTGTATTTGATTTGCTGCTGATAAAGGCGCCGAAAACGCTGGCTCTATTGGAAGATGAGTTGATACGGTTACGCCCTCATTTGACGGCATCGACGCAAGTCGTTGTCGCCGGTATGGTAAAAACCTTGCCGGCTTCGACCTGGAAATTACTGGAACGCTTGATTGGCCCAACGACAACATCGTTAGCCAAGAAAAAAGCCAGGCTGATTTTTGCAGCGCCTGATCCGGAGTTGCTTGTGCCCGTCAATCCTTATCCGGTTTATTATAGGCTTGAAAACACCGGCTATTTGATCGCCAACCATGCCAATGTGTTTTCACGCGACAGCCTGGACATAGGGACACGTTTTTTTCTCCAGCACCTGCCGGATAGGCCGGATGTACGGGACATTATTGACTTAGGTTGCGGTAACGGTTTAGTCGGGTTGATTGCCGCCGAGCGTAATCCGGCCGCAACGGTGCATTTTGTCGATGAGTCTTTTATGGCGGTAGCATCAGCGAAGGAAAACTTTCATCGCGCTTTCGGACGAGAGCGTGATTCAGTTTTCCATGTCGGTGACGGATTGATGGATATAAGACCGGCATCTGCCGATCTTATCCTGTGCAATCCACCGTTCCATCAACAAAATACGATTGGCGATCATATTGCTGTCGCTATGTTTAAAGAGTCGCGCAGGGTGCTGCGCAATGGCGGTGAATTATGGGTGATCGGCAACCGCCACCTCGATTATCACATCCCGCTTAAGCGCTTGTTCGGAAAGCTCTCGGCGGTTGCGACAAACTCGAAGTTTGTTATTTTAAAAGCCAGCGTTTAAATCCAGGACCCTTAAGCAATTTTTTTAAGGCACAAAAAAACGAACCCAAAAGAGGGTGTATCTTTGGGGTTCGTTTTATGGATTTGTTACGCGGGGGTCACATTCTCAGCTTGCGGACCTTTTTGGCCTTGAGTGACCTGCATGGTCACTTTTTGGCCTTCACGTAAGGTTTTGCGGCCGGTGCCGTTAATTGCGCTGTGGTGGACAAAAACATCTTTGCCACCTTCCTGTTCAATAAATCCGAAACCTTTTTCATCATTGAACCACTTAACGGTACCTACAACTTGATCTGACATATCACACTCTTAACTTAAAAAAATCGCCACATGGATTGGCTTTAAAATCCCAGACTTAAAAAGCTGGCTTAAACTCGAACTGCGCCCAATAGTAGCACTAAAAATACGGCTAGGGCAAAAACATTTTAGCTACTTTCGACTTCTCAAAGGTAGCCCGCTATTCACGCCCTTGCCTTGAGCCTTATGAAGCGATCAAAAAACACGTGAAAAATCAATGCCGTGAGAATTAACAATGTACCTGTTATTATTTTTAACGTTAAAGGTTCATTGTTGACGGCATGTCCGAGCAACAAAGCCAGGGCCGGAGAAATCAGCGTAACCAGGGCAACCCGGGTCGCCGCCAGGTGAATAAGCAAGTAATAATACAGCGTAAAGCCTGCTGTCGTGGCAATAACGCCCAGGTAAATAATGGCCGCCAAGCCGCTTGGCGACAATACTGTAGGCCAATGACCCTCCACACTTGCCCAGGTAAGCAGATAAGCAGGCAAGGACAGCAGCAGGCCGCCCGCCACTTGGGATAAGGCGGGGACATTGCCGTTGATGTGTTTTACCCAAACTGAACTGATAGACTGCAATAATGTTGAAACCAGCACGCCGGCTATACCGATGACGGCGTCGTGCCCAAGCTGCAGCGCTGAACCGAACATCGTTATTAATCCGCCGATACCGAAAATATAGGACAACAATTTACCCGGCGTAAGACTGCGTTCTTTCAGCCAGATTGCGGCCAATAAAGCCGTCATTAGTGGCGACAATCCGGAAATAACCGAAATCCAGCCGGAAGGAATAAATTGCGCAGCCCAGTAAACCGCGAGCATGGCGCCATAGATTTGCACGGACACCGCTAAATAGGTTAATCGCGCCTTATAATGCCAGGCCAAACCTTGCCGCATTACAGCCAGCACTATTAACAGGCATATTGCGCCAATGGCCATGCGGGCGGTAACACCAAATAAAAACCCAGCCTCTTCCCCGCTCCATTTGATAGCCAAAGGCGTAGTCGACCAGAGTAAAACAACGCTGATATACGCCAGACAGATGCGCATCAGATTAAAAATGCTAAAAGAAAAAGAGCGGCTATTTGGATTCCGTAGTTCAGTTTCATCGTTGGCCTGGGAAAAGTGTTTGTTTCGACTATAGTTTGGCAAGACGGACAAAATAAAACATGACAAAGGCCCTGTCAAAGGCCTATGATTTTCAGCTTTTTATAAGCTATATTCACTGTATAGATTACGGTACAAGGTTTAAAAATGTCGATTAGTTATCATTTTTCTATGAAATGCTGTTTATTTGCCGCTGTGTTACTGGTT
>SCST01000060.1 GCA_004299465.1 Methylovulum sp.
ATGGAACAACGCGATACATCCATGCCTGTTGTCGAAAATGCCCAACCGGATGGCGTGCTTGTGATCGGGACTAGCGATGTCGGGCTGCCGTTTACCGCAGTCAAGGACAATCGCTTGGTTGGTTTCGATATTGAGCTTTGTGAAAGATTCGCGGCTTACCTTGGAAAAGCAGCCAAATTTGCGAACATGGATTTCGGTAGCCTGATTGCCGCCGTCTCTACCGGTAAGGCCGATATGATAGCCAGTTCCATCTATGTAACGGAAGAGAGGAAACAACAGATCAATTTTTCCGACTCCTATTACGAGATGGGCACCAATGCGTTTGCCTTGAAAAAAAATCTTGCCGCCTACGCTGCGGAAGAAAAGGTTCATGGTGAGACACCCCCGTTTTTCACCAGAGTAGCCAACAGTTTTTACAGCAACATCATGTTGGAAAATCGCTATCTCCTGATTTGGGACGGCTTTAAGACGACAGTGATTATTTCGATATTCTCGACCTTATTTGGCACCCTGCTAGGCGCGCTGGTCTGCTTCATGCGGATGTCGAAACGGGCGGTTCTGAACCTGCCCGCCAGACTCTATATCGATATCCTCCGCGGTATGCCGGTATTGGTGCTGTTGATGCTGATTTTCTACGTGGTTTTCGCCTCAATCGATATTAACCCGCTGCTGGTCGCAATTATCGCTTTCGGGATGAATTTCGCCGCCTATGTATCAGAAATCTTCAGATCCGGCATCGAGAGCATAGATAAAGGCCAAAGCGAGGCAGGCATCGCGATGGGTTTCACTAAGCTCAAAACCTTCGTGTACATCATTCTGCCTCAGACTGTGCAGCGTATCTTGCCTGTTTACAAGGGTGAATTTATCTCTCTAGTCAAAATGACATCCATTGTCGGATACATAGCCGTCCAGGATTTGACCAAGGCTAGCGACATTATCCGCAGCCGTACTTTCGACGCATTTTTTCCGCTGGTGATGGTCGCGGTACTGTATTTTGTCATTGCCTGGATATTGATGCTGGCGTTGGGATACCTGGAGCGGATGACCGATCCGAAATACAAGCGGCGCAAGGCGGTGTAGCCATGATTAGAATAGAGCATCTGTCAAAAAAATTCGGCGATCTAGTCGTATTAAAGGACATTACAACCGAAATAACAAAAGGCGAAGTCGTCTCCATCATTGGCCCTTCCGGTACCGGTAAGAGCACGCTGTTACGCTGCCTTAACTTGCTGGAACAGCCAAGCGGGGGGAATATTTACATCGACGGCGTGGATATACTGGATAAAACGACCGATGTCGCCAGCATACGCCAGAAGATGAACATGGTCTTCCAGTCGTTTAATCTTTTTTCGCATCTGTCGGTGATTGAAAACCTGATCCTTGCGCCAGTCAAACTGAAGGGGATGAACAAACAGGATGCCCAAACCAAAGCACTCGAATTGTTGCGCCTAGTCGGACTCGCCGAAAAAGCCAACAATTATCCGGACGAGCTTTCCGGCGGTCAGCAGCAGCGCGTGGCTATTGCCCGCTGTCTGGCAATGGAACCGGAAATCATCCTGTTTGACGAACCGACTTCGGCGCTAGACCCCACTATGGTCAGGGAAGTGCTGTCGGTCATCCGTCGTCTCGCCAAGGAGGGCATGACCATGGCGATAGTCACCCATGAAATGGACTTTGCCAGGGACGTATCAAACCGGGTGCTGTATATGGACGAGGGGATCATCTACGAAGAAGGCTCACCGGAACAGATTTTTGACGATCCCCAAAAAGAAAACACCCGAACCTTTATCCAAAGGATTCGTTGTTATACCTGTCGTATCAGTTCGCCTGATTATGACCTGTATGCGATGAATGCCGAAATTGAAGCTTTTTGTGAAAAGCAGATTCTATCGAAGAAAAGCCAGCACAACTTGCTGTTGCTTGTTGAAGAGTTGTTGCAACTCTACAGACCTTATCTGAAAACGATGGCTCTGGACATCACCATTGCCTATTCGGAAAAGACCGAACGCCTTGAGCTTATTTGTGAAAGTGCGGGCCAGAAGGGTAATCCGTTGGACAGTCAAGACTTGAGCGACGATCTGGGGCTAATGATTATCAGAAATCTGACCGAAAGCATTAGCTACCAGTGGCTCAACGGCAAAAACCGATTACAATTACTGATTAAAACTAACTTAACTTAAAGAACAACCGTCATGGATTTGCAGACAAGAACAGAAAACAACGCCATCGTCATAACGATTAGTGGCAGGCTCGATACCGTTACCGCACCGGAGTATGAAAAAAAAATCCTGGAGCTGATTGAGGGCGGAAACAATCGCTTTGTGGTTGACTTCGAGCAACTTGACTTCATTAGTAGCGCTGGTCTGCGGGTTCTGCTGCTTATGGCCAAGTTGCTAAAGGAGAAAAACGGGCAGGTACGTTTGGCCAATGTTAAAGGGAACGTCTACTCGGTATTCGAAATGTCCGGATTTACAACGCTATTCAAGATGGAAAATTCCATTGCCGCAGCTCTTGCCACGCTCATCTAAAAACCTGCTTAGGCGTTTGCATACCCCTTCCCATTCAAGACAAAAGTGCCTCGAACTCCTCTAAAGGCACTGGCCTGCCCAACAAGTAAGCTTGGAAATGGACGCAACCATATTTCATAAGGAAGGATTTTTGCTGATCTATTTCAACCCATTCGGCAATCACTAACATTCCTAAATTGCCGGTCATGACAATAATGGTCTGGACGATAGTGGCTATCTGAGCAATTAGCGGGATAAGCTGATGATCTATTGCTCGAGCGGGGAATTGAACATCAGCAATATTCTCGCCAAAAACGCTATCCGTCCTTTCGTAATGGGTCGCACAGCCTGGTTATTTTCAGACACACCCAAAGGCGCCCAAGCTAGTGCCATTCATTACTGGTTTAGGAATGAAAAACAGAATTGCCAATGAACAATAGGTAAACGGATGAAACGGTCAATATGAACCCCGCCGCAGGGCCGAATTTTTATACACTTCGCGACGCAGGGCATTGATGCTGCCTAGCGGTTCATGGGCTTCTAAGCAATACCACGGATTGTAAGACAGTTGTTCGCCTGCTTCGAATAGCGCCGCCTGCAAAAAATCCTGCACCGGAAAAGTTAAGCGTCCAACCAAATGCGTAGGGCTTTGCCATACCTGAAACAGATTATCCACCAGATCCGTTTCCAACGTCTTTGGCTGGATAAAAAAATCGAATTCCAAAGGTGCTTGCAACAAATGCGAATGCAAACGCTCGCGTAAGGTGCGTCCTTTGCCTACTGGCTGGCTTGCTGGGCGAAACTCATATTTCATTGCGCTTTCGCCGAGCCGATAAGGGGATATGCTGTAGTAATGGTATTGCGCAAGATCGCGGCGCTGGAAATACTGGGACAGGGTATAAAGCATGGCCTTCACAAATCCCCAGCGCGCCTTTGCCGGATTGAGGCTGGGAAAAGTGTAAGTTGGCGGGGCGATGTTCAGGGGCGATAACGCTTTTACACCATCCATTTTTCGCATATACGCCAGCATGTCTTCGGCATCCTGCGCAATAAAGGTGGGTTGATTGATCGTCACGATAGTATGTTCACCTTCAGGCGCATCGTCACAAACGGCTCCGCTGACATGGTGTATTTTCAACGCCATCCCCCGTGCATCCGGGTAGTTCTCGTTGGCAAAAAGTGAACTTGAAAAACGCGCCGTGACCGGGTATTTCTTGGCTTCGAGAAACAGCCCCAGCCGATAGTGATCCGGTATAGAGGGGAATATCTCCAACTCGCCAGCCACATTGGCAAGTAATGCAGCATGGAATGTCCTCCGATACGTGCCATCAGATTGGATTTTTTGAAAGGTTCCCGAGCAAATGTTGCTGATTTCATCCGCCATTGCGCTGAATGGGCAAGTCGTTTTCATAAGGGGTATCCTAATAATGTTAATCCTGGCTCACACGCTTGGGTGAGTGCAATCCGCTCTGTTTCTGGTAACGCGCTAAACTTTGAACGTGTCGGTCGGGGTATCAGGCACGCCTCGTCCAGCCACTCAGTATTTTCCAGTTCCGGATTGATAAACCGGATCAATTCTTTCAGTTCTTTGCGGGGATTTTCTTGAACGGCTTCAAATTTTACCGAAAGCAGGCGATCTTTAGGCAAGGTGTCCAAAATTCCGCAGCCTGACAGGATCATTTGGCTCCACAATTTGCCGTATTCCACCAGTGGGAATTCTTGCTTTTTCATCTGTTCGGTATTTAAAAAGGGGAACAGCAGTTTTTCTAGCCACAACTTTTGTGGCCCTATCTGCGGCTTATGCCAAGATTGGAAAACATCAATACCTAAGCGGTTGGTTTTTTGTAGCATCGCCAGCAAGATACGGAAATTGTGATGCTGGCTCATGGATATGGCGGTATCGCGTCCATCGCGAAAAACATGGATCACTTTGGCTTCCGGGAACAGCTCCAATAAGGTCGCCGCGATGATAAAAGAACCGCCCGAACGTTCGATCCAAACATCGCGCTGATATTTTTCCGCCAAAGTCTCGAACAAAAATTGATATTGTTCCGCAAGTGGGCGGCTTGGACGCGCCTTCACTACCAATTCTAGCTCATCGTACAAGGCTTCGTGTTGGTCAGTCAGGTGGGGAAGCGTCACGGCCATCATCGGCGGGATATTATCTGGCGTGAAGCGTGCTTGCGGGCTACCGTAAGGATATAAGCTTTCATCGACAATAATGCCGCTCTTTAGCATCATGTGCAAAGCCGGCGTTTGCTGGCTTAGTATTTTCCATAGTTGCGGGCCGGAAGGTGCCTTGTATGCAAAGGCCGCCGATCCCAAGGGGACAAAAAATTCCGATAAACTTAGCACCTTCGGATGCCTGGACAAGATATCGGAAATCATGGTGGAGCCACATCGCCCCGTACTCAAAATCAATATGGGATTGGTTTTCATAATTCTTGATCCTGTTCAGCGTATAAATGCCCCGGCATCCGATAGCGGATACCCGAATCATTATATAAAGAAACTTCCAGCAATTGCATGAACTGGCCTGTCCGGCTGCGTTTTTCCAAGCTTGGGAAGAGACGTTGCACCAAACTGCCCAGACCATTTTTGAAACGGAAAAATGCCAGCACCCCGAAAGTGTTGTATTTCGGAAAATTAAATTGGTCTGCCATGTCCTCACCGATCAAGGCGCGGGAGATACGGTAGATGTATTTTGCCAGATTGCGCCGTGCTGTTGGTTCTGTAATGCCGGCGACAATAGGCGCGGAATTGATTAAGGCGTTCGCCATGATGATCGATTCAGAGGATGGCGGCGGTTCACAGGCCGCTCCGACCCGCTGGAAATGCAGCGCGCTTTGTTCCGAATCAAACAGGATGCTTTCAGGAACGCCCATCAAATAACCGGTATAACGCCAAATCATTATGAAACTGTTCCGTTCTTCTTGGGATAGTTTTACGCCCAGCGATTCCGCCCGCTTCAGCAGCAATGCAGAAAATACCGTGGTCGCCAAACCAATGTGCGCGGCACTGATCGGCATCCCCCAGGCTTCCGTATCCCAGTCCTGAGAATACTTCAACATTAGCCGGATACGGGCATGTACCAGACGTAAGCGCATGGACAACTTCCAGCCGTCGCCGTAGCGCTCCAAGCCGCCGGGCAACATGATTTCCATCAAATGCAGGTTATTTTGTTTTAGCCGACGTACGCCCTGATCGATAACGCGCCCGGTGATACAAAAAGATTTGCTGATAAGCGTCGCAAAACCTTCAACCAAAACCCCGGCGACAAAAGCCCCGACAAACATGGTTGAGTTACGGTGAAAAGCCGCGCAGCCCTTGTTCACTTGTGTGGGATCAAACCATTCCGGCACGGCTTCGACTTTTTCAAAAAATTCCCGCACCTGATCGGGTGCATCCGCCAAACCCTCCGGGCCATCCTCTATGCCTTTGCGTATCCAACTTTCCGCTTCCTCTGGTGACAAAGTCGAAAGGTACTCAATCAGCGCATCCGCATCGGGATCGCCGATGAGCGTATGGCGTAGGTAGTTTTCGGC
>SCST01000008.1 GCA_004299465.1 Methylovulum sp.
GGCGCCGGTTCGGCAATTCAGTCAGCGGATCATAAAAGGCCAATTTCGTGATATGGTCCTCGAACATTTTTTTCTCGCTGATGTCGGTAAACACGGCGACATAATGCGTGATCTCTCCGGCGCTGTTCTTGACCGCTGTGATGCATTGCCATTGCGGGTATATCGAACCGTCCTTGCGCCTGTCCCATATTTCACCGGTATATTTTCCTTCCGTTGTCAGTTGCCTCCACATTTCGGCAAAAAAAGCCTCATTATGCTTGCCGGAATTAAGAATATTCGGTTTTTTACCGATCACCTCTTCCGCAGAATAACCTGTGACGGTGGTAAATGCCTTATTGACACGCAGGATGATTGCATCCGGGTCGGTAATAACAATGCCCTGCAAACTATCGAACGTTATCGCGGCAAGATGAAGTTCTTCCTCGGTTTTTTTATAATCCGTAATATCCATCCAGGCGCCGAAAATCTCATCGATTTCGCCAGCCGCGGTACGCAGGAGAATTAATTTATCGTGTATCCAGCGATACGAGCCATCTTTATGCTGAAAACGGTATTGATAATCGAGCTGTTCAGTCTCTGCCAGATGGTCCATTAAATCAATCGTGTCCTGCCGGTCATCAGGATGGATATGGCTTGCCCACAGCGCCTCATCGGCATACCACTCGGCAGGCTCAAACCCGGTAATCGCCAGGAACGCATCGCTCACATAGGTGCTTTTGAACGGGTATTGCGCGTTACCGGTCGGTTTCAAGGTATAAATCGCCGCCGGGCTGATATTGACAACATACTTGAAGCGCTTTTCGCTCTCCAAATGGGCTCGATTGCTCGCCTGCAACAGCTCGACCAGCCGGTCCTGGTCGGCATTCAGCCGGCTTAATTCGGCTTTGGTTTGCTTATGATAAAGAATCTCGCTTTGTAACTGCTGGTTAGCCTGCATCAGCGCGGCGGGGCTAGGTATGCGCAAGGCTTTGGGAATCAGCGGCCATAGCATGATAGCGGCAAATACCGAGGTAATCGCGGTAAATGCTTCCATTGCCGCAGACAAACCATAGACGGGAATCCAGATGGTCACGACCGCCAAGACATGGGTCATGCCGCAAGTAAAAATAAACAGGCTGAATAGGATAAAAATCCATTTAAACTCAACATCCTTACGCTTATAAACAAAATAGCTTAATGCGACGGGAATGGAAAAATACGATAATGCAGTAATTAAGTTAGCTATAACGAATGTCCACAGCACGACAGGCTTCCAAAGTAAACAGACGCCATGCGGCATGAATCCTTCAGTCTCTAACAAAAAATAAATCCAATCTTGCATAAAGCGCCAGTGCCGTTGAACCAGGAATGAGAGAAGATCGATACCGAAAGTTTAAGAAAATTAATTGCGTCATAAGTGCTTGCTTCCATTTTATGGGAAGACAGGCAAGAACTTATTGGAAAATTAATAACCGGCTGTAAAACGATCATTTAGAGTTTTCTTCATCATACCATGATAATTTTCCAACGCTGAAACCGACAAATCCCGGCATCCGTTTTCATCCGATTGTTGTCTTCAATTAAAGAACGCTATAATCGCACCAATTTTAGTGTGTCATCATTATGAATCTGAACTGGAAAAACTTTTTACTCTCTGAGCAAGCCGATTTTGAGACAGCGGCTCAAATCAGCTTTCCCGCCGTCGCAGAACCGCATCATCACTGTATTTATCCGCTTGCCCACCTGGCTGTCTTGACGATCGGCGGAAAAGATGCCGCAACCTTCCTGCAGGGACAAATAACCTGCAATATCGATGACCTTAACGAAACAAAAAGCAGCCTGGGAGCCTTATGCAACCCGAAAGGAAGGGCCATCGCCACTTTCCTGCTGATTAAGACGGGCAGCGTTTTTCTTATGATCCTGCCTGATGAACTGCTGCAAACGGTTAAAAAAAGATTGAGCCTGTACATCCTGCGCTCCGATGTGGTCTTGACCGACAGTTCCGATGCGCTTTGCCTGATCGGCTTGACAACGACAGGAACATCCGCCGACGACTGCAGGGATGCAGGAGGTATACCCTCTGGGGCACAAGGGGCAACGCCACCACTGAAGGGTGGTCTAGGGACAGGAGCAGTTGCCGAAGCACTATTCAGCACATCGCAACAAGACATCATCAGCGTTAACCTGGGCAATCGCCGGTTGATCGCGGCAATGCCCGAACAAGCCGCCGCATTTTGGACGGAACAGACGCGTCACGGCTATCGGCCGGCAAACTCAGCGCACTGGCGTTATCTCGATATTATTTCAGGTTTGCCCTGGCTGACGACAGCAACATCGGAAGCCTTCATTCCGCAAATGCTTAACCTGGATAAACTAGGCGGCATCAGTTTTAACAAAGGCTGTTATACCGGCCAGGAAATCATTGCCCGCACCCATTACCTCGGTAAGGCAAAAAGAATGATGTTCCTGGCTGAATGCAACACGCAGGAGATACCCGCCCCGAACACCGTCATTATCGATGACAGCGCTCCGTCCGGCGCAAACACAGATGCTGAACAAACCGCAGGCCGGGTCTTGCTGGCCGAGCATTGGGGCGCGTCCTGCAAGATGCTCATCGTTATACCGATTCCCGATGCCGGTACTGATCGGCTTAGCTTGGCTGATCATAATAAACTGACTTTATTGCCGCTAAATACAGCACTCTAGTTGCCCCTATCTTTCATTCGCAACACGCACAACACCGTTACCGATGATGAATACTCAAGCCGTCTTACGTTTTCGCCGCTTAGGCACACTCACCATTTTCGCCGTTTATTTGGTCATACTGGCCGGCGGCATAGTCCGGGCATCCGGTGCCGGCATGGGCTGCCCGGACTGGCCGACCTGTTTCGGCCAGTGGATTCCACCTACCGAAGAGACCCAACTTCCCAGCAATTACCATGAGATTTATGCGCAACGCGGCTATGAAAACACCCAGTTCAATCCGGTAAAAACCTGGACGGAATACACGAATCGCCTGATCGGCGCGACCACCGGATTGTTAGTCATGCTAACCGCATGGTCGTCGCGTATTTATCTAAAAACCGATAAAACAATATTCCAGCTGGCGTTCAGCAGCGTTTTCGTGGTCGGTTTCCAGGGCTGGCTGGGTTCAAGCGTCGTCGCCAGTAACCTGAAACCATTGATGATCACGCTGCATATGCTGCTGGCTTTATTCATCGTCGCTTTGCTGATTTACACGATTGCGCGTTCGCAACGGGATGCCATCAGTCAATTGGATACGCAGAAATTCCCCGATAAATTCAAAACCGTCCTGGTCGTCGCGATGGGCATGACCTTACTACAAATCGCGATGGGCACCCAGGTCAGGGAAGCCGTCGATTTTATCGCGCATGAACACAGCTATATCGACCGCCAATACTGGCGGGATGATTTTCCAGGCATTTTTTACATACACCGTTCGTTTTCATCACTTATTTTGTTTACCAATCTTTGGATAGCCTGGACCTGCTATCGGGCGATGCCGAAAACCAACCTGCTGTTCCGTACCGGCCTGGCACTAGGCATGCTCGTGATAACGGCAATCGTCGCGGGCATCACGCTGGATCGCTTGGGCATGCCGCCTATTGCGCAACCCGTGCATCTGCTGATGGCAAACCTTATTTTCGGCACGCAATTCTTTCTTTATATTTGCGTCAACTATGCCGGAGCGGGTGAAACGCTCAAGCCCGGCTGACGTTAACCGCATCAAGCCCATGACAGCGCAATACACTTTGCGCAATCATGTTTACGATTTTCAGATGCTTTCGTAGGGTAAATCATAAAAGCCTTCGTCAGTAAGTAAGCAATTAATCAACCACCCCTAAACTTGACGCTATGCCTTCTTTCGACATTATTTCTGAATTTGATAAACATGAAGTTAAAAACGCTGTTGACCAAGCCAGCAAGGAAGTGGATACCCGTTTTGATTTTAAAGGCACTCATTCGTCCTTTGAACTGAACGATGACAAACTGGTTATTATTTCCGAATCCACGTTCCAACTGCAGCAAATGTTCAGCATCGTCTGTGCAAAATTAAGCCGCCGCGGCGTCGATATTGCCTGTCTGGATGTCGGTGAAGCCAAGGGCAGCGGCAAGCTGATGCGCCAGGAAATAACGCTGAAGCAGGGCTTGGATACCGTAATGGCGAAGAAAATCGTCAAATTGATTAAGGATAAAAAGCTTAAAGTGCAAGCGGCCATTCAGGGCGAGCAAGTCAGGGTTACCGGTAAAAAGCGCGATGACTTGCAGGAAGTGATCAAAATGCTGAGAGAAGAAAAACTGGAAATACCGTTGCAGTTTGAAAATTTCAGGGAGTAGGCGAAGCACACGGTTAGACGGCTTGGCCCGCACCAAGCCGCAAAATACCCCGCATAACGCCTACTGGATAGCGGTCTTCAATAAACCCACCGATTACACGGCCAGGTCAATTTGCTGTACGGTCCCTACGCTGCCGTTTTCATTGATATAAATACCTGAAGACTTGACTTGCCCATCGAGTTGGTTTTTTTCGTTCCTGAGATCGAACGGCGTGCTGGTCTCGCCCAAATAGATCGCTCCGACACCGCTTTGCTTTAGAGAACTCAAATTGTCCTTGCCCGCCTCATCTTTAGTCCAAATACTCAGGCTTTGGTAAACTTGGTCATTCTCGTCTATCCAATTGTTAGCATCCAGGTCGAAATCGGCCAATTCCGTAAAGCCGTTGCCGGTAGCAGGACCGAACAACTCGCTGCCATCATTGATAACACCGTCGCCATTTTTATCCAGCGCCAAAAAACCGCTGCCTGATCCGACAAAGGAAACCTGGTCTAACTGGCCGTCGGCATTTAAATCGAAGCTGAATTTGCTGTCACTGAGTTGCGCCGCGGTTCCGTTGAAATTAAGTGTTAACGGATCTGTTGTTTTCGCATCGCCTAGACGTAGGCTCGTGCGGGATTGTTCAATGTATTCCCGGCTCATATTGATATTGAGGCTAAAGCTGATAGCTTTACCGTCTGTAGTGTTGACTATGCCTTTTGCAGTAAAGGCCGTTTGTTCGGATTCATAATGCGTTTGCAACCGGTCATACTCAACGCCGAATCCTGCGGGTTTAGCTTGTTTGGACACAGGAGGCGTCTTGAACTGGCCCGCCGGATTGGCGGATTTTATCTTGACCAGCTTAATCTCCTTCCCGGTGAGTTGCTCCAGCATTAATTTTATTAATTGATAGCGGGGGTCATTCTCAAGCTGCTTTTCCATATCTAGCGCTTCAGTTTGTTGCGACTGGTTAGCCATGCCCGCAACCAGTGCTTGAGCTTGTTCGGATATTGAAACAGTATCAAGCCTTGAGCCGGACTTTTGCCGATCTTCAAAATCGGGCCGCTGGTTGCCTACCCATGTTTTAAGCGACTCCTGAACAGTATCTTTGACTACAGCGTTATGAGTGCTCGCTAATTGCACCGTTGAGCTTTCAATTTTCATCATACACCTCACAATGGCGATTGCTTGTTGACAGGAGTTTATCGGCCATTATCGGTAAAACTTGATGATCCAAAAACCAAGGTACAAAAGTCGCTGTTGACCATTACTCCCATCTGACTCAAAATGCGTTGAAGTTTTTGCAAGAGGTCATTATTCAGCCTTTTCCCATCGTAGGGCGCGCTGTGCGCGCCATCGGCGGCTTGGTACCGGAACAGGCGCGCGCGGCGCGCCCTACGTTTCGCGTGACCATTAGGCGTTGCCGGTTTTCAAAACTTAGACGTTTTCTCGATCAGATGGGAGTAGATTGATTAATCCGCCGATAAGCGACATAGCCCAAAATCGCCAACATCAGCCATCCTGTTACTAACGGCCCAATCACGCCGTCATAAGCACTCACCAGGCAGGCATAATCCGCGCTGTAATCGGTATTGAACACAGTTTTGCTCATTTTTATCTGCCACACCCAGCAGGCATGGCAACCGATACACAGTCCCAAGCCGGTTTTTACCTGCGTCCTCACTAATCCCAGAAAAACGCCAACCATCAACAAGGCAAAAAATGCCGATAAAATGTCGGGATTCAGCAGGTTCGCAAAGGCATCGGCCATCAGGCGGAAACCGCTGAACAGGTCAATATCCTGGGCGGGAATCTCGGTCTTGGTTTTTATGAAATGTAAAGCGGCATAATAGATCGCACTGATGACGATAGCGGCGACAGCCGGCAGTTTCCTGCTTAGGCCAAGCAATAAAATACCTCGAAACAGCGGCTCTTCAATTAATGACACCAGCAGGGCAAGCAATAACGAAACCGCTGATTTTTCAGCCAGCCATGCGATTGTCCACGGTTGGCTTTGATCGATGACGCTGATATTAAGCCCATACAAAACAATAAATACCGGCAGCAACGTTAACAAGCCCAGCCCGAATCCCTGCAACAATTGCTTTAAGAAAAGCGGTCTTGCAGCAAAGCCCAAATCGTATTTATTGACGTTAAAATAGGCCATCGCCGGAAAAATGCTCAGCACTAAAAAAGCCTGGGTGGTTTTATTGATGACTTTTTGCAACGATAAATCGCCCAAGACCTGGACGATAAAATAGCCGGCTATGCAGGCCAGCGTAGCGGCCAGCAGCAATAGGACCAGCGGCATAAGAGCAGTGGCAACGGAGCGCATCATGCTTCAGCACCGTTCCGCATCGTTTGGCGAGACACCAAAATCGCCCCATAACATCTGCACGGCAGCTAACGCGGCCAGCGATGCCGTTTCGGTTCTTAATACCCGGCTACCCAGGCGCACCGGTATAAACCCTGCCGTTTTAGCGATGTCGCGTTCGTGTTCGGCAAACCCGCCTTCAGGCCCGGTCAGTAAGGTCACCTGCCCATCGATGGGGCATAACTCAGCTAATGAAGCCTGTGCATAAGGATCGAGAAACACTTTCAAGCCTTGCTGACGATTGACCCAATCCTGCATCGGCTCTATTTCCGTCATAACGGGCAACACCGTCCTGCCGCTTTGTTCGGCGGCATGCTGGACAATTTTTTGCCAATGCTGCAGGCGTTGCGGCTTTTTTTCACCTTTAAACTGCACGACACAACGTTCGGTCAATAACGGTGTCATCGTCTTGACACCCAGTTCCACAGCCTTTTGTACCGAAAAATCCATTCTGTCACCACGGGCTATCCCTAAACCCAGCGTAATATCCAGCGGCGATTCCACATTGCGCTCATGGCCTTGCTCGACGGCAATGCGCACCGTCTTGCGGCTGACGTCGTCAATCCGGCAATGATATTCGCTGCCGTCGCCGTTAAATAAAATAATGGCGTCGTCTTTTTTTAAGCGCAATACTGTCCTGAGATAGTGACCGCTATCATCATCCAGCTCGAGCTGACGGCCGGTAACAAGCGATAACGGTACATATAACCTGGAAATACGCATTAATCCCCCACGGCCTGTTGTATGCCTTGCCATGCGACATCAGCGAGGTATTCCAGCTCGCTTTCGGTGATCACATACGGTGGCATAAAATAAATCACATTACCCAACGGCCTAAGCAACACGCCTTTGGACAATGCATACCGGTACACCTTAAGCCCGCGCCGTTCCTGCCACGGATAAGGCTCGCGGGTATGCTTGTTTTTAACCAGTTCAATCGCCAGTATCATGCCGGTCTGCCGCACTTCGGCGACTTGCGGATGCTGATGAAAACGTTCGGCCGCTTTCGCCATCGCGGCTGCCAGTCGCCGGTTTTTAGCGATGATGTCGTCTTGCTGGAAAATCCCTATCGTCGCCAACGCGGCCCGGCACGCCAGTGCGTTGCCGGTATAACTGTGCGAATGTAAAAACGCAGTCAGCTTCGCGTAATCATCGTAAAACGCCTGGTAAATAGACTCCGTCGTCAACACTGCCGACAATGGCAGATAGCCGCCTGTCAAGCCTTTGGACAGGCAGATAAAATCAGGGCTGATCGCCGCCTGCTCACAG
>SCST01000807.1 GCA_004299465.1 Methylovulum sp.
GGTGCACAGAAAGGGCTATGTGGCATCCATAGATAATCTGCCGCTGAATCTGAATCTAAGGCAGGATGATGTTAAACAGCTTGAAGAGATGTTGAATAAACAGACTGAGATTGAGGCATATTCTCTGAGGATAAAATTCGGCGGCATGTTCAGTAATTTTGTGGAGACCACGAATATAAGGCTGAACGGCATATATCCTGATAAGGAGTTAAAGAGCATCCCACTCCTTGCTGCAAGGGTGACAGACGGCAAAAAAATCCTTGATAAGGGAGGAATCTGGATACCGGAACTTTTATCTAAAGGCATGAAGGTAAAGGTCGGCGATGCGATAGTGGTAGTTGCCACCAATAAAGACGGCTCTGTTAATGGAAAGCAGTTTATTGTGGCAGGCGTGCTTGAAAGCGCAACAGGCCCAGGCGGAAGGGACGGCTACATACACATAGAAGATGCCATGGAAGTCCTCAGGATGGAAGGCATGGAAATAAGCGAGGTTGCTATCAGGTTGAAGGACTTTGGAAGGCTCAATGCCTTCAGCAAAAAACTGGAGGCCTTGATTTCAAAGGAGCTTAATCAGCCGGATAAGAATATCTTTGAGCTTCACACATGGGAAAAGCTCACTCCTTTTTACACTATTGCCAATATGATAGATGTGATGACCTTTTTTATCAAGCTGATGCTCATTGCCATCGTATTAATCAGCATAATGAATGTGATGATAATGGCAGTGTATGAAAGGATAAGGGAAATCGGCACTATCGCTGCCATAGGCACGCTTCCCGGAAAGATACTGAACATGTTTGTAATTGAGGGCTTCTGCCTCGGTATTGTAGGCGCAGTTCTCGGCAATGTTGCCGGGATTGCCTTAATCCTTATACTCAATATGCTGAAGATAACCTTTAATTTCGGGCAGCAGAAAGGGCTAATACTTCAGGCAAATATATATTCCTATGACCTCATTGTCATATCGGCAACCGTAATAATCGTATCCGTAATTGCCAGCCTCCAGCCTGCTTTCAAGGCATCGCGCATGGAGCCGATTAAGGCGCTGAGGCATGTATAAATATAAGGGAGGAGTTCATGCTTAAAATAATCGGTTTTATTATCACATTAATAATTGTTGCGCCGGTTTATGCCATTGACGGCGCAGTTCTTTTGAAACAGGTGGACAGGAACCTGAATCCTGAATCATACGAGTCATACAGAAAGCTTATAAACATTGAGCCTGACGGAAGAAAAAAAGAATACACCCTTTTTACCATCAAAAAAGGGGTGGACAAGGTCGTCTCATTATTCCTTGCCCCTGCAAGCGAAAAGGGCAGGAGCACTCTAAGACTCGGCGACAATATGTGGCTTTACATCCCCAATGTGGCAAAGCCCGTACGGATAACGAGTATTCAGTCTGTTGTAGGCGGGGTATTCAATAATGCAGACATACTTCAGCTTGATTATGCTGCTGAATACAATGTGGAAAATGTAGAGGAAAAAGAAAACGAATATCTGCTTCATCTCAAGGCAAAAACAAAGACTGTAGCCTATGACAGGCTTAAAATATGGGCAGATAAAGTTAGAAAACTTCCCACAAAAATTGAGTGTCTTACAGAGGCAAATATGCTTATAAAAACCCTCTACTTTAAAGATATAAAAAACTTTGACGGCGGCATAGCAAGGCCGTCTGTCATTGAAACAGACAGCCCGCTTTATAAGGG
>SCST01000513.1 GCA_004299465.1 Methylovulum sp.
CGCCGCTAAAGGCCGCAGCCGGTGCTTTAGGCAGGATTTGCGCGGCTTTTACGCGTTCTGGTTTTTGCGCCGACAAGCAGCGGGCGAATACCGATTCACCGATCAGGGTTAATGGGATGCCTAAATCCAACGCATTAATGCCCGTCCATTTTCCGGTGCCTTTTTGTCCTGCGGTGTCGAGGATTTTATCGACCAGAGGCGCGCCGTCTTCATCTTTATAAGCCAGGATAGCCGCCGTGATTTCAATTAAATACGAACTTAATACGCCCTGGTTCCATTCGGCAAAAATGCTGTGCATGTCCTCGGCGTTCAAGCCCAAGCCTTCGGACAGCAGTTGATAGGCTTCGCAGATCAGTTGCATATCGCCGTATTCAATGCCGTTATGCACCATCTTGACATAATGTCCCGCGCCGTTATCGCCGACCCATTCACAGCAAGGCTGGCCGTCCACCTGTGCGCTGATGGCCTGGAAAATCGCTTTTACATTAGGCCAGGCCGCTTTATTTCCGCCGGGCATAATCGACGGCCCGTGCCGCGCGCCTTCCTCGCCGCCGGAAACGCCGGTGCCGATGTAGTTGATGTTTTTTTCGTGCAGGCATTGCGTGCGGCGGTTGGTGTCGGTAAACAGCGAGTTGCCGCCGTCAACGATAATATCGCCGGTGGACAGCAGTGGCACCAATTTATCGATGTATTGGTCGACCACGTCGCCGGCCTTGACCATCAGCATGACGATACGCGGCGATTCCAGACTGTCCACCAGTTCTTCGAGTGAATGTGTGCCGATAATCTGCGTGTTTTTTGCGGGACCCGCCAAGAATTCATCCACCGTGCTGGTGGTGCGATTGTAAACCGCGACTCTAAAACCGTGGTCATCCATGTTGAGAACCAGATTTTGTCCCATCACGGCGAGACCGATTAAACCAATATTTGCTTTCATAGTTGCCTTCTTTATTAGGGTGTTATTGCCGGCATAGCCGCGCGTTTTCAGGTAGTGCTGGGGATTATTTCATGATCAGTTCGACCAGTTTTACAAATGCCGGGTTGAATAAAGTTAAGCCGAAGATAATCAGTCCTATCTGGATTTTTAACAACAGGCTGTTTTGTTTGAGTTCTGAGCGCAGTGTGCTGATTTCCAGTCGCAATTCATTAATTTCTGCTTTCAAGGACTCTTTGACATTATTAATTTCTGCACGAATTTCCGCCCGTAATTCATTAATTTCCGCCCGCACAAATTCTTTAGTGGCCAATTCTGTGCGTAATTCGTTGTAGAGTTCTGATCTAAGTGTTTCTTTTTTATTGGTAATCTCTTGCCCGGCCTGATGTTCGATAGCCTGGATGGAATCTTCTATGGCTTTGGCAAACATTTGTGCTTTGGTCCGGTCATGATTAAACGCGTCTTCCAGCAAAAGAAATACTTCGTTGGGTAATGAATAAGCCATCGGCTTGCTCCGTGATAGGGTCGGGTGGATTATAGCCTGTTGTGCCTGTTATGAATATTCAAACACAGCTACGCTCTTTGCTGCGTAGCATCCCATACCGGCTGCAATAGTTCCCGGCATAGCCGCTCGAAAGATTCACCCAAGGCCAAGTCCACGTCGCCTGCTGTATAAAGCCGCCGCAGCTCAGGCTCATAAGGCTGTTCCAGCGCCCTGAGCAACTGTTCTTTGGCCGTATCCAGCGCCGATTTTGTCGCACGGTTGCCATTTTCCAGTTGATAAGCCTGCCTGATATAGGCTAATGCCGCTTCTACAAAAAATGCATCGGGCTGTTTTTGGCCCAGCCGGTAAATGTCGATGAAGTGCAGTAAATCATCGGAACGACAATCATCGGGTAAAAGCAGCAAATCCTCGTCGGTACTGGTGAGATAAGTCGATTGTTCATCTATCTGGTTAATAACGAGGTGATGCAGCCACGCGCCGATAAAATCCTTGCCTTTAAGATCGGCGTAACGATAGAACAAACAGCCGTTTTCATAACGATGGCCCAGTTTTCCAACCAGCCGGCAGTTGCCGATAGCGATGTCAACCGGCAAATCGTCCAGGGGTTTAGCGAGATTTTTAGCTTGTATGCGCTCGATGAATTCGTCAATATCCTGTTGCCGGCGATTAAATTCCAGTTCGCCCAATACGCCGGACAGCCAGCGGCCCTGCGCCTTAAGTTTTTTTACCGAAAACCGGGTTCCATTCAGCATGTTTTGTATCCATTCCTGGTAAATCGAATAGCCATCCAGTTTCGTGATGCTAAACGGTTCGCGCTCTTCGGCATCGGCTTCAATGCCGGTAAAGCGAATGTCCAGTTGCCGCTGCATGAAATATTTTTGCGGGTGCTGGAAAAACCGGAACAAATCACCAAGCTCAATGACGGTTTCGGCATTGTTTTCTGCGAGACTTCCCTGCCACCAACTGCCTTGTACTTCGCCACGATTTGAGAAGGCTTTGGCGGTTTCGCAATCGGCGCCGGAAAAACTGAACAGCCCCGATGAGTTATCGAAATAACGCGGGCTGAATGCCTGCAAGGGCTGAAAATGGGTCAGGCCGGATAATTGGTAATTTTCCTGCAACACTTCCAGCAGCTCGCTGATCACGACAGAGGGCGGGATTTTTTCATTGTTGGCCTGGGACTGGCCGATATACGTGATAATCAATTGCTGCCTGGCCGATAGCAGGATTTCGAGAAACTGGTAGCGGTCATCGGCTCGGCGCGAGCGGTCGCCTTTGCGGAAATGATTGCTTAATAAATCAAAGGTCGGCTGGCGGTCGACTTTGGGGAATTCGCCGTCATTCATACCCATAAGCGCGATGACTTTGAAGGGAATCGAGCGCATCGGCAGCATCGAGCAAAACGTCAATTGTCCGCGTAAAAAGCCGTTGGCTGATTTTTGTTCGGCGACGGCGCCTTCAAGCCAGCTGATAATTACTTGTAAATCAACGGGATCATCGTGAACCGCGGGTAATTCGGCAGAGAGTTCCGCCAATAATTCGTTGAGTTGCTGGCGCTCCACGCCATTTGCGGCCTGCAATAGCTGGTCGGCATAATAATAGAGCTGTGCGCCCCAGGCTTTCAGCGTTTTCGGCTGTTTAAAATCCGCATCGGCTTTAAATAACAGCGCCATAAAATCGCACAAGCCGCCTAATGCCGATGCCGAACCGCCTTCAATATCGCGATAAGGCAATACGCCATCGACAAATTCATCGTCATTGCCGACGGCATAGCCCATTAATAATCGGTCCAGCGCCGCCTGCCAGGTGTTTTCGCTTAATTCCGGCAAGCCTAATTCCTGTTTGTGCTGTGCCGACTTGCCCCAGCGCACATGCGTGTCCTGCACCCAGTATTTAACCAACTCCAAATCGGTTTCGGACAGGCCGAAGCCTGGATAGACAACCGCTTGTTCCAGCAAGTCCAGCACCGTCTGCCAGCCGAAACGGCTTTGGCTTAAGGATAGAAAGCGGATGAACGCATCCAGCGCATCGTTGCAGAGGCGCAGGCTGCGGTCGGCGACGGCATGCTGGATGTCGGCGAACACGGCGGCAATAAACGGCTCATAGGCCTGTATATCGGGCGCCATTACGACGATGTCGCGCAGTTCCAGTGTGGCATTCTGTTCCAGTGCCAGCAGCAGCTGGTTTTTTAACACCTCGACTTCGCGTAAGCGAGAATGGCAGGCGTGCAGGCTGATGGAATCGTCTTTTTCCAGCCGTTGCCCCGTCAACTGGTTGTTTAAAATATCGTTTTGTAAGTGTTGCAGGGTATTTTGCGCGTCAACGGCTTCAAAGCTGTCCAGCTCCAATGTAAATGCGATATCGTGTTCCAGGATCATTTCCTGGAATTCACGGCCCTGCTGGCCCAATGTAGCCAGCAGCGGATGGCCGACAGTCTCCGTCATGCCGGTTTCATCAATGGCGCGTTGCCGACGGGTTTGCAGGTCGGCCCAAAACACCTGGGCAGGGTTCATTAAATACAGATGCAATTGGCAATGCCTGGACAAGCCTTGTAGAAAACGTAAAAACAACGGCGGCATCGTATGCAATCCAAACACCGAAATGCGCTCCGGCATAACCCGGCTCAGCGATCCCTCCGGCGTGTTATTCAATTTAGCGATGACATCCAGCCATAACGACCCCCGGTGCTGCGTGCCGGTTTGTGCCGTTACCTGTAGCCAGAGCGCCTGCTGCCAGCGCTCGGTATCGGTTTGGTAAAGCAAGCGGCCTTGCTGCCACAGCGTCAGCATATCGGGGCGCATCATTTGGTACTGGTCAAAAAGTTGCGACAATTGCTGGGCGAGCTGATAGCGTTTCAAGCCGTGATTGGCTCCCGACAGGTAATGCCGTAACGGCATGAATACGTCGCCATCCAGCCGGCGCAGCAAGCCTTCAATTCGCCACAGCATTAAATGCCGGTCAAACGCCGCATCACTTAAGCGGCTGTCTGTTTTTTGCGCCAGGGAGCTGAAGAATTTGCCGGGAAATAAATAATCATAATTGCCCCAGACCTTAAATTCCTGGGCTAACTGTTGCGATAGCCAGCGCTCCATGCCCTGACTTTGGATCAGGAAGACTTCTTTTTCAAAAGGCGAACTGAGCGCTGAGTTATTGATGATGGCGCATAGATGCGCGAGCAGGTATTCGGTTTTATTGGAGCTGTGCAGGATGAACATGGCGTCTCTTCGAAGATTTGGGCTAAGACTGTAAACAGATCGGAATGATACCTGCTTTTGCATGTATAATAGCGGGTTACGTTTTAAGCTGATAATGTTTTATGTACAAATATAATGGTGTTTTGGTCTATCAAAGCCACGATGATGACGGGGTTTTGGAAATAGTTGATCGTGATGGCGTCAGGTCCCTGCATTTTGGTTCGTTTCCGCGGCAGAGCAGCATGTCCTTAAGTGAGCCCGATAAATTGGCCTTGGAATATGCACGGGCAATGACCAGCTGGCTTCTGTTTAAGGAGACATTGGATGATGACGCGATGGTTATCGGTTTAGGCGGTGGCTCCATCGTTAAACATTTACTGCATAATTTTCCGGATTGCCGCTTGAAGGTCATTGAATACCGGCAAAGCGTCGTTAAAATCGCGCGCAGTCATTTCGGTTTGCCTTTAGATGCACGGCTGAAGATTATTATTGACGACGGCGACCGGCATCTTAAATTACGCGCCGATAAATACCAGGAGCGCTTCAGCGTATTGATCGTCGATGCCTTTGACCATGAAGGCATGGCGGAATCCATTTGCAATAAAGCGTTTTTTGACGCGTGCAAAGCAGTCCTGAAAAAAGACGGTATTCTGGTCATTAACTTATGGGGCGGCACCGGCAATTCGTTGTTCCAGCAGATCGCCTTATGGTTGGGGCAGGTATTTGACTGGAAAATTTTGTTTTTGCCGGTGCAGGGCAGGGGCAATATTATCGGGCTGGCGTTTAACGAAGCCTCGCCGGTGTATTCGATGAAGGCCTTAAGGGATAAGGCGCTTGCGCTGGAGCAGCGCTACCAGATTGAATTTACTACCTTCTTGAAAGATTTTAAAAAACATAATTCCAGCACTATTAACCAAATAATCAGCTCATGATGCCTACTGCCTTGTCGACCGCGCCGAATCTTTTCAGCTATCGCAAATACTGGGCGCAACGCTTTGGCGTTGCGCCGGAATTGCCGATGAGCCGCGAAGAAATGGATGCTTTAGGTTGGGATGCCTGCGATGTTATTCTCGTGACCGGCGATGCGTATATCGACCACCCCAGTTTCGGTATGGCGCTGATCGGCCGTCTGTTGGAAGCGCAGGGCTTTCGGGTCGGCATCATCTCGCAGCCGGACTGGACAAGTGTTAATGATTTTAAACAGCTGGGCCGTCCCAGGCTGTTTTTCGGCGTCACTGGCGGCAATATGGATTCGATGGTCAATCGCTATACCTCGGACAAGAAAATCCGTTCCAACGACGCTTACACGCCCGATGGCGCTGCCGGCAAACGCCCGGATCGCGCCGTCAATGTCTATTCGCATCGTTGCCGCGAGGCTTTCAAGGAGGTGCCGGTTATCATTGGCGGCATAGAAGCCAGTTTGCGGCGCATTGCGCATTATGATTACTGGTCGGATACCGTGCGCAAATCGGTGTTGCTGGACTCTAAGGCCGATTTGCTGGTGTACGGCAATGCCGAGCGGCAAATCGTCGAAATCGCGCATAGGCTTGCGAATGGCGAGCCTATCAGTTGTGTGACCGGCATACGCGGTACGGCGCATTTCGTCAAGCAGATGCCCGAAGGCTTCGTGGTCAAGGATTCGACCGAGATCGATAAACCGGGTGTATTGCAGCCGGTTGTCAACCCGTACCAGGAAGAGCCAGCTTGCGATTTAAAATCGCCTGAAACGGGCGATGGCCCTATTATCGGTCCCGGCGAAAAAACCATTCATTTCGATAAATCAGTGCTGAGAAATCAGCGCGCCAAAACGGCGATTCGCTTGCCGGCTTATGAAGCGGTCAAGGACGATCCGGTCCTGTATGCCCATGCGTCACGGGTCATGCATGGCGAAACCAATCCCGGCAACGCCAGGCCGTTGATCCAGCAGCACGGGCAACGGCAGGTTTGGATTAATCCGCCGCCGATTCCGCTGAGCACGAAAGAAATGGACGGCGTGTTCGACCTGCCGTATTCGCGTTTGCCGCATAAAGCCTACGGCACGGCCAATGTGCCGGCCTTTGAAATGATCCAGCATTCGGTCAACATCATGCGCGGCTGTTTCGGCGGTTGCACGTTCTGTTCGATCACCGAGCACGAAGGCCGCATTATCCAGAGCCGTTCTGAAGATTCCATCATCCGCGAAATCGAAGCGATACGCGACACGTCGCCCGTGTTTACCGGCCATATTTCCGACTTGGGCGGCCCTACCGCGAATATGTATCGCCTGGCCTGTAAGGATGAAAAAATCGAAGCGGCCTGCCGCAAACCGTCCTGTGTGTATCCCGGCATCTGTCCTAACCTGAATACCGACCACACGCCGCTCATCAAATTATACCGCCGCGCCAGGGCGTTGCCCGGCATCAAGAAAATCGTCATCGCCTCCGGCTTGCGTTACGATTTGGCTGTGGAATCGCCGGAATACGTCAAGGAACTGGTCACGCATCATGTCGGCGGCTACCTGAAAATCGCGCCGGAGCATACCGAGCAGGGACCGCTGTCGCTTATGATGAAGCCGGGCATGGGCACTTATGACCGGTTTAAGGCCATGTTCGACAAATATTCCCAGGAAGCGGGCAAGGAACAGTACCTGATTCCGTACTTTATCGCCGCGCATCCGGGCACGACCGATAGCGATATGCTGAACCTGGCTTTATGGCTCAAGCGTAACGGTTTCAGGGCCGACCAGGTGCAGGCGTTTTTGCCGTCGCCGATGTCTATTGCGACCGCGATGTATCATTCCGGCAAAGATACCCTGCACAAAATCAGTCGCAACGCAGACGGCGTGTATATCCCGAAAAGCGTCAAGCAACGCCGTCTGCACAAGGCGTTTTTGCGCTACCACGACCCGAAAAACTGGCCCTTGCTGCGCGAGGCTTTGAAAGACATGGGTAGGGCGGACTTAATCGGTAACGGCAAGCATCACCTGGTGCCTTCGTTTCAGCCTAATGGTCTGAAAGGCGCAAGGGGTGCGATGCCGGTGGCGGGCAAGGCCCAGTTGTTTAAAACTAAATATACGGGCTTGGATACGCAGAAAAGCGGCAAGGGTAAGACTTATACGGCTAACAGAAATAAAGCGCGGTAGTGCTAGTATGCCGGAGGCTGCATATCATGGAGTATGAAGGATTGCGAATGGATACGCATATCTCTGCGTTCTGCGTAGCTTACAGCCCTTAAATGAACATGAGCTATTCATATCAGAGGTAACATGGTGGACGAGCAAAAGCTTCAAATATCCGGTCATTTCCTTACCAGGGTTGTCTTGCGTAATTACAAAAGTATTGCCAGTTGTGATGTGCAATTAGGCAGATTAACTTATTTGGTCGGCCTCAATAGTTCCGGGAAAAGCAATTTTCTCGATGCCTTACATTTTGTACGGGATGCTTTAACCGGGTCGCTGGATATTGCTTTGAATGCGCGCAGTGGCCTTTCTGAGGTAAGAAGACGGTCCAGTGGGCATCCGACACATTTCGGTATCCGTTTAGAATTTCGCCTCCGTAACGGGCAGCAAGGCTATTATGCATTTAATGTGCGTGCTTTAAAGGACAGGGGTTATGAAGTGCAGACTGAAGAATGCAGCTTGAACGGCATCGGCAAAGGCCCTTTTTTTAAACTTGAGGGCGGGAAGCTTAAAGGTTCAAGCGAAACAGCATTTCCTGCGGTTACTTCTGATCGGCTGGCATTAGTCGGCGCGTCTGGATTGCCGGTATTCAGGCCGGTGTTCGATGCCTTGACATCAATGGGTTTCTATAATTTCAACC
>SCST01000001.1 GCA_004299465.1 Methylovulum sp.
TGCGCGTTGTGAGCGAGAACCGCATTTATTAGGCCAGGGTTCGGGCTTTGTGTTCTATGCGCTGATGGATGCCGTCGTTGACCGCTATTTCCCCGTGCTGGACGCGCTTGAAATCGAACTCGAAAATATTGAAGAACAGATTTTCATAAAAGGCGCTGCACGTTCCAATATTGAACGCCTGTATGCACTCAAGCGTAAAGTAACGATACTTAAACATGCCGTCGCGCCGTTGATGGAAGCTGCAGGCAAACTGCACGGCGGGCGTGTGCCCTCTGTCTGCATCAATACGCAGGAGTATTTTCGCGATGTCTACGACCACCTCAATCATATCAATGCGTCGATAGACACGATGCGCGACACGATAGGCATGGCGATCCAGGTCAACCTGTCGATGGTGACGATCGAGGAAAGCGAAGTCACCAAACGGCTTGCCGCCTGGGCCGGTATCTTTGCCGTCGCAACGGCTTTTGTCGGCATCTGGGGCATGAATTTTGAAGTCATGCCGGAATTACGATGGCAATATGGTTATCCGGCTGCGCTGTCCGTCATTGCGCTGGTTTGCGGCATTCTTTACCGCCGCTTTAAGAAAGCGGGATGGCTTTAAACAAATCGTTTCCGTTAAGATGAGCTGGCAACCCTGAAGGCTTTGTCCTGTCCAGACAGGACAAAGCCGTGTATGCCTGGTGTAAGGCGCATAAGGAACTGCTTATAGCCGTTATTCCAAAATTGCCGCGTACCCGATTTATTAAATCAAGATAACAGGCTAAACTTGCGATAACATCAATATTCGGATAACTGGGAGCATTCAATTTGCCAGGATATGTGTATGACAAGCTTTTGGTTAATTGCCTGCTAGCCGGCATTATCGCTACCGTTTATTCGCCTGTAGCCGACGCCGTCAATATCATTGTCAACCAAACTGTACCCGTTGCACCGTATTCGCTGATAGATACACGGGCTATTTTTACGATGCAGCAGCGGTTTTGGCCTGATGGTGAGCCGATAAAAGTTTTTGTTTTTTCCGACAACAATGCGGTGCATAAGGATTTTGCCAAAAACAACCTGAATATGTTCCCTCACCAGCTCCGGCGAGTTTGGGACAGGATGGTCTTTTCAGGTACAGGCTCGGCGCCTGTTCAGCTTGATTCAGAGCAGGAAATGATTAATAAAATAGCCGATACCCCTTATTCCATCGGGTATCTGAGCGGCAGGCCGAATAATGAAAAAATACGTGTATTTGAATACCGCTAAGCAACTGGCGGGTACCGTCCTGTTTGGCCTGTGCGGTATCGCGCAGGCCGGCTTTTTACCCGAAGCAATACAGCTACACGGCTTTTTAACGCAAGGTTTTTTCCATTCCTCGAATAATAATGTTTACGGGCAAAGCGATGACGGCATCAGTCCGGGATTGACGGAAATAGGGCTTAATGCCGCGTACCAGCCGTTTAACCGCTTGCGCTTCGCCGCACAGGGCCTGTACCGGCGCGGCGGTGCTGTTGATGACAGCAGTGCGAGACTGGACTACGGCCTCGCTGATTTAACCTTATGGACTTATAAAAGCGGGCAAATCGGCATTCGCGGCGGGCGCATCAAGATTCCGTTCGGTTTATATAACGAAACCCGTGATGTGCCTTTTACCCATCCAACTATACTCTTGCCCCAGGGTATCTACTTCGACCGCTCCCGCTCATTATTGCGTTCAGCGGATGGCGGCTCGTTTTATATCGACCAACGCACCAATTACGGCAATTTTGCCTTCAAATTCAATGTGGGTTCACCGCTGGGAAACCACCAGGAAATCCGTTCATCCATACTCGGCCCTAATGCACAAGGCGAGTTTGAGGGACAGCCGGGAATGGCTACACAGCTCAATTATGAGATTAACGGCGGCGAATATATTTTTGCCGTCAGCTACATGGACCTGGAACTTGATTACCAGCCCTTAGCCGGAGAACCGTTATCATCGGGCAAAGCCCATATACAGCCCCTGCTGTTTTCGGCGCAATATAACGGCGAAAAATTCACGCTGACCGCCGAGTACGACTACCGCTGGAATGAGCTCAGTCATTTTGGCCCCCACGTCCCGGATTTCAACAGCATCACGGAAAGCTGGTATATCCAGGGCAGCTACCAGTTTCTGGCGCAATTACAGGCCACCGTGCGCTATGACGTCCTTTACAACAATAAAGACGACAAAACGGGTAAACGCGCCGCAGCCTTCGGTTTGCCCAACCATATTGCCTACGCAACTGACTGGACCTTCGGTTTGCGCTACGACATCAACACCTCCTGGATGCTGCGGGCCGATTATCACCGTATTCACGGCACTGCCTGGCTGTCCCAGGCGGACAATCCCGACCGGCAGTTAACGGTCCAGGATTGGAATTTATACGGCCTGCAAATATCGTTCAAATTTTAAATAAGACTATGGCGCTAATGTATACCGGCAAGCCGCGTTTTTTCTTTAGTTTAAAATGGAAACTGGCGATCCTGTTCGGCGGCGTCTTCCTTATCCTGCATAGTATTTTTTCCTACCTGTCATATTTGCATGCCGTCGAAAACTTTTCAGCCCAGCGCGAACAGGTTCAAAACAGTCACGTTAATATCGCCAGGACCTTAACGAAGAACGCTTTTTTAGATTTAGAACAATTCGCTGAATTGCTGTCGTCGATTAATGAGTTCTCGACACTCACACAAAAACCGCTACCAACGCTGGATGAAAATTGGTCGCAATGGCAACTGAGCTGGGGCATAGAAAATGTCGCGCTGTTCGACAAACAAGGCGAGCGCATTAAGTCCTGGGGCAATCGGCTGACTGTCGAAACATCGACGATTGCGCGAGCCTTAAGAAATGAAACGCCCGAGCACCAGGTTATTTGCCCGGACGACTGTTTCCAGCAAGCCATCGTCCCGGTCATCGATAAATCAAAAACCATCGGCGCACTCAGCCTGAGCCGTTCATTTGCCGATGTCATCATCAAATACAGGCAAGCCACCCATTCAGACATCGGCATCCTGGTTGCCAACGGTGCCGATGATATGGCAAGAAAACATCGATGGTCTTACCGGCTATCCGGCATGACCACGCCTGAAAAGAACGGCTTCATATTCGCCCATGTATCGGAGCGTTACACGGTAGCCGAACTATTGGCAAGCAGTAAAACCATAGAGATTGATAATGCGTTTTTTGAGCTCAGGGTCATTGCCGTTAATGAAAATAACCTCGCCGCCCCCCCTTTTTTCCTGTTGATAGACGATGTTACCGCCAGCACCAGGAACCTCAATGACATCCTGAAACAAGTCTGGCTATACGGCCTGATCAGTCTCGCTACTTCATTACTGTTGCTGCTGTTTTTACTGCATCTGTCATTGCGTAATATCACCAGGCTGTCGCAGGCATTACCGTTGCTGTCAATGCACCGCTACGATCAATTCAGGAAACAAGTCGCTGTTAAAAAAGACCTTGCTTTCGGCTACGATGAATTGCACCGCTTAAACCAGACCGCACTGACCTTGACCGACCAATTGCAGCAATTGGAGCAGAAAGACTTTAACAATACGTCGATGCTGCTGGAAAAAACCCGTGAGCTGGCAAAAGAACGCGATTTTATCCGGCAACTCATCGAAGTCGCACCCATTATAGTGATTACGCAAACCTTAAAAGGCAGCATCGTATCGATCAATCAGGCCGGGCTTGACGGCTTCGATGCAAAGCACGGCTCGATCATCGGTAAAAAATTCGATATTTTCCTGCCGGAATCCGATAACGAACACCTGAATAAACTGAATCGCTTAAGGGCAGGCCAGCATGCGGGGCTGTTGCAGATTGACGGGCTGTTGGTAACGGAAGCGGGAAAACAGCGAGATATCACCTGGCTGCATACCTGCTTTCAATCGGCCGACCCTACTGAGAAAGCGGTCATTTTAACCTTGGGCGTCGATATCAGTGAGCGCAAGATTTTTGAAGAAAAAATTTTCAGGATGGCTACTTATGACAGCTTGACAGGGCTCATTAACCGCAGGCGGTTCCAGGAGAAATTTGCCGATGAACTGGCTTCGGCGAAACGCTACGATTACCAGGTCGCGTTGTTTTACCTGGACCTGGACCAGTTCAAGATTATTAACGACAACAACGGCCATGAAGCCGGCGACGCATTGCTGGCGCAAATAGCCAATGTCCTGATGGAAATAATACGCTCAACGGACTCATTATGCCGGATAGGCGGTGATGAATTCACGCTGATAATGCCTCGCGCCGAATTGCAAAGCGTCAAAGGCGTAGCGGAAAAAATCAACCAAACGCTGATGTCCAGGTCATTCAGCTTTGCCGATAATCATTACAAAGTCAGC
>SCST01000916.1 GCA_004299465.1 Methylovulum sp.
TCTTTTTCTTGCTGAGCTTACACCCGGCTTTCTTGGCGCATTTCGCAAAGGCTACCGGATCGGCGGGGATGAAATCCAATTGGGCTCGCCGACCTTTGGGAAACCCAGAGAAGGCCAGCAGGTTGTGCCCTGCCGCTTTGATCGCACTGAGCACGCGCGCCGCCTCTCCCGGCTTGTTGGGGGTCTCAATGTAGAAGTAATCTACGCGAGTGATCGTTTCAGCCATAGCTGCCTCCTTGTGGTGTGTACTGTTTTGAACAGTAGCAGGGTATCGCACGAACCAACAACGTTTAACCTACCGAAAAACTTGCCCCGAGAAGACCTTTGAACGTATGCCACATTAGTGTAAAATCCACGCCATGTCAACCTCACTGACGGCGGAAGAGGCACGCCGTAGGAACGCCTCCAGTGACTTCCAGGAGCTAACTACACCGTGATCGCGAAGAAGATTGATCTGAACAGCGACGTCGGCGAGAGCTTTGGCGCGTGGACGATGGGGGCCGACGAGGCGCTGATGCCATATCTCACTTCGGCGAGTATTGCGTGTGGATGGCATGGCGGGGATCCACAGGTGATGCGACGAACCGTCAGGCTCGCGAGGACGCACGGCGTCGGGATCGGGGCGCACCCGGGCTACCCGGATCTGCTGGGCTTCGGTCGCCGGCCAATGCAGCTTTCGCCAGGGGAGGCGAGGGACTATCTTCTCTACCAAATCGGAGCGCTTTACGCCTTCGCTAATGCTGAGGGGGTGCGGCTTCAGCACGTCAAGCCTCACGGAGCCCTTTATCACATGGCCGCCAAAGATCGGTTGCTGTCCCAAGGGATTGCAGAGGCGATCGCCGAAGTTGACCCCACCCTGATCCTGGTGGCGTTTCCTGGCTCTGAGCTCATGAAGGCCGGGCAGGAGGCGGGGCTACGGGTGGCTCAGGAAGGGTTCGGGGATCGTGCCTACAACGAAGACGGAAGCCTGGTTTCCCGATCGGCGCCTGGCGCCATTGTCACCGATCCCG
>SCST01000514.1 GCA_004299465.1 Methylovulum sp.
GCCAGCTCATTTTCGAGCTTTTTTAATTGTTCATTCAGGCTGCTGATTTTCTCTTTTTCGATAATCAGCCGCTGATCCAGTTCTTCGGTAGCGATAGCCGAGAAATTTTCAGGCTTTTGCCTGGCCGGTTTGGCTTGGGCCTGGGCTTGCTCAATCTCTTTCTGTAGCTTTTTGGTTTTATCGGGCGCTTCCTTGATAGCAAGCTTAAAGTCGATCGTGTGCGCCTTAAAGGTTTCGATATTGGCGAGATTATCTTGCGCGGATTGATAAAATTTAAGCAATTTGGCTTTTATAAGCTCATCAAATCCCTGCCGGGTATTGATCGAATCAATTTTGGCCTGTAAGGTGTCTTTAGAGACTTCAAGGCCTGCGTTTTGCTGCCGGGCTTGGGCGTCTGCCGTACCGGCCAAACCGCAGCTGAGGACACAGATTAAAAAAAGCAGGGAGGGTAGTCTTATGGGTATTTTTAAAAAAACAACAGGGCTATCAATAAATTTCATTTATAAGTAACAATTGAAAAGGGGAGGCGAGGGGGCAAGTCCAGGGATAGATCGGGAGTTATTAAGGGATGAGCCTGAAACAATTTATGCAAGCGTCCGGTGCGGGCGCGAATTTACTTGCGCTAGAGGGTATCCGCGCGCGCAACACACCCTGCAGCAAGGGGGCTGAATAACTCAAGTTGCCGAACTGGTTTCATGCTTATTCCTAAGTTCAAAAAAATTTGTAAACCAAAGAACATTTTAATACTATCACTTCGCAGCCGGAAAAGCAGTTCCCGCTTAGGAATAAGCATGAAACAAGCTCGCCAACGGGTAACGATTCAAGCCCTTGCTGTAGGGCGTGCTGCGCGCGCCATCAATGGATCGGCACGTTCTCGCCGTAGAAGGCGCGCGCAGCACGCCCTACGCGTCAGGCAAGGATCTGAAAAGTTACCCGCAATAAATAAAATATACGATGAATCAACACAATGTGGTTTATTTTTGCGAGTTACCTGGGATCATTGACATGACGCCTACTTATAAAAACCATTCAAACTTTGACTAAGGAATGACAACTACCGTGATTTGTGTCCATGCTGGCAGCGATCGCCAATTTCCCATCTATCGGCATTATGCGCTGGCAAAGCATGATGGACGGGGGCGGGACTTAAGCCGAGAAAGGTATAAGGCATGAACCAATTGCTTGCTATCGCTTTGGGTGGCTCTGCGGGCGCCGTGGCGCGCTTTCTTGTCGCCAATGGCGTTTATGCGTGGTTAGGCCGGGCTTTTCCCTTCGGCACATTATTTGTCAATGTTTCCGGTTGTTTTGCGATGGGTTTCCTGACGGCGCTGATGCTGCAACGCTTCACTGCAGTGGTGGAATATCGTGCAGCAATTCTCATCGGATTTCTCGGGGCCTATACCACGTTTTCGACTTTTGCGCTGGAAACCGTTTACCTCATTGAGGATGGCGGCCTACGCAAAGCGGCATTGAACATTTTCTTGAGCACTGTGCTTTGCCTGGTGGCGGTTTCGTTAGGGCTAATACTGGGACGAAAAATCTTTGCCAACGACGCTTACCGTTGGTTGGATGATTTGCCTTATATCGAGATGATGCTGGGCATTTTAGTGTTTTTTTTACTGGCCGCTTTGGCTGCATTCGTATTCCAACGGTTAAATATTACGGTGGAGCGGCGGGTCATTACGCTCGTTTTGCTCCTGGGTGTGCTGACCCTATCATTAACGCTCTGGATTGCGTTCAAATTGTTCGATTTTCAATTGGAAGTGCAGGAGATACTGGGCATTCTGGCAACGACCAACTTGGTCGGCATGATGGTGGTTTGGTTGGGTACATTATTTGGGAATTGGCTATGGCAACTCAATCTGTTACGCTAGCACGGATTTATCTTCGGGAAGGTGAACACCTGCTCACCAAGATCATCACGTTTTTACACGAAGAAGAGCAAGTCTCGGGCGTCACGGTATTACAAGGCATGATGGGTTTTGGCCCGGACGGCGAGATTCGCACCAGCCGTCTACTGGACTTGAGCATGGATTTGCCGTTGGTCATCGAGTTCTACGACTTGCCCGAACGGGTTGAAAAGGTAATCCATCATCTTCAAACCCACATGGGCTTGTCCCATGTAGTGAGCTGGCCGGCCATCAGCCACAGTATAGACACCGCAATTAATAAAAACACATAGTGCTTGGCCGAAAAGTATATTAGAGCGTAGGGCGCGCCCTACAGCAGGCAATGTTACCCGACTGAATAGCCGCAAAAAATTTACCTTGTTTATCGCCTCATTACACCCGAAACCATCGCAATATGCGCTAATTCCGCTACCGTTGAAACATTCAGTTTATTTTTAATCTGCGTACCGTAATTAGCGACAGTTTTATAACCCAGGCATAATTCCTCGGCTACCTTATGTACGGTCAAGCCTTTCGCCAATAATAAAAAAACATCGAATTCCCTGGGCGTTAACGCATCGATAATGCTCAAGTATTCCGTCTCGCTATTTTTTACCGGCACATCCTTGATCAAGCCGTCCTCGATATAGACGCCGCCTTCAGCTATTGTCTGTATCGCTACCGAGAGGATGCCTGGTGCCGTATTTTTTGTGATATAGCCTTTAGCACCGGCCGTCATCGCCCGATGTACATAAACCGATTCGTCATGTACGCTAAAAACCAGTATTTTTGCGTGACTGTCACGACTGCAAATACGCCGTATCGTTTCCAGGCCACCGATGCCCGGCATCGATAAATCCAGCACGATCACATCCGGCTGCTTTTCAAGATACAACTGGCAGGCGGCTTCGCCACGCTCGGCTTCGGCGATGACTGCTATGGTGTCCGCCGCCGCCAGCAGCATGCGAAAGCCAGCCCGCACCACAGCGTGGTCATCGACTAATAGGACGCTAATTTTTGCTCTCATTTCAGCGGAATACTCGCGTTTATTGATAGGCCTTGCCCGGGCTGGGTTTGAATCATCAAGGTGCCGCCCAGGCTGTTGATTCTCTCGCGCATGCCCAATACGCCAAAACCGGTTTTTAGCGTTTCCCGCTCGCAGCCACGGCCGTTATCGCTGATCTGTAACTGCAATAATTTTCCTGAAACAAGTTCGAGATTGATCGACGCCCGGCTTGCCTGCGCATGGCGCACGATATTGGTGACGCATTCCTGCACTATCCTGAATATCTGGATCGTAATTTTCTGCTCCAGGCTATCGACGGCATCCGGGCAATGCAGGCTTAATTGCAGCTCCGGGTTCCTGCTCGACCAATGGTTCAGCAAGTCTTCCAGCGTCGCTTTTAAGCCCAGTTCAGTCAAAACCAGGGG
>SCST01000515.1 GCA_004299465.1 Methylovulum sp.
TGCTGGTGTTTGCCGTCGGCCTGTTGCGCGGACGCCCGTTAGCGCAAATGCTGATGTCGGCGATTTCGCTGGCGGTCGCCGCGGTGCCGGAGGGCCTGCCGACCGTTGCAACCTCGACGCTAGCGCTGGGCATCAAGAATATGAAGAGCCATAAGGTCTTGATTCGCCAATTGTCAGCCGTGGAAACGCTGGGCGCGGTGCAGGTGATCTGTCTTGATAAAACCGGTACGCTGACCTTGAACCAGATGAGCGTCGTAGCGCTGCAAAGCCTGCATATCGGTATTAAAGTCAAGGAGGCCGACTTTTATCATGAAGAGGCAAAAATCGATCCTTACCAGAGCGATGAAAGCCTGCGCCCTATGATGGAAGTGCTGGCGCTTTGCAATGAAGCGATGCCGTCCGAAAAAGGCGGCGGACTGCACGGTTCGCCTACCGAGAACGCATTGCTGCAGGTCGCCATTGCCGCCGGCGAAGACGTCCAGGAATTAAGAGCGCATCGTCCCGCGCTAAAAATGGATTACCGCGCCGAAGACCGCCCGTACATGGTCAGCGTGCATGATCTGGCGGACGGACAATTTTTTACCGCCGTTAAAGGCAGCCCCGCCGCGGTACTCGAATTGTGCCGACAATGCAGCATTAACGGGCAGCTGGACGTTTTGTCCGAGCTACAGCGCAACGCCATCCTGACCTGGAACGAAAGGCTCGGCGCCGACGCCTTGCGTGTGCTGGGTGTCGCATACTGCATCAGCGAGGACATCAACGCTTATCAGCAGCACGAACTGGTATGGCTGGGCTTGGTCGGTATGGAAGACGTGATCCGGCCGGGCATGGAAGAACTGATGGCGCAATTCCATGATGCCGGCATCGAAACGGTGATGATCACCGGCGACCAAAGCTCGACGGCTTTCTCCGTCGGCAAAAGGCTGGGACTAAACGGCGATAGCGGCAAGCCGCTGGAAATCATCGATTCCGGGCACCTGGACAAGCTGGATCCTTCCGTGCTCGCCGGCTTGGTGGACAGGACGTCGATTTTTTCCCGCGTCAGCCCCGCGCACAAGCTCAGGATAGTCGAAGCCTTGCAGCGTAGCGGCAAGGTCGTCGCGATGACCGGTGACGGCATTAACGACGGCCCCGCGCTGAAAGCCGCCAATATCGGCGTTACGCTGGGTGAAAAAGGCACGGATGCGGCGCGTTCGGTCGCCGATGTCATACTGGAAGACGACGACCTGAAAACGATGGTGACGGCGGTACGCGAAGGCCGGGCCATCTACGACAATATCCGTAAAAGCCTGCACTTTTTGCTGTCGACGAATCTCAGCGAAATCGAAGTGATGCTGTTCAGCGCCGCGTTGGGCAGGGCCGAAATTCTTAACCCGATCCAGTTACTATGGATCAATTTAATCACCGATATTTTCCCCGCCCTGGCCTTGGCGCTGGACCCGCCGGAGGCCGATGTGCTGAAGCGGCCGCCGCGCGATCCAAATGCCGCTATTGTCAACCGTAGCGATTACGCCAAACTGATCCGGGAATCCGGCATCATCACGGCCGGCACCTTGGGCGCTTACGGCTACGGCCTGATGCGTTACGGTCCCGCGGGCGCGAGCACCCATGCGTTTATGTCGCTGACTTTCGCTCAATTACTGCATTCCTATCGCTGCCGCTCGGAAAGCACCTCTATCTTCGATACAAAAAACCGCACCGCCAATCGCTATCTCGATACCGCCGTCGTCTTATCGGCCTTGCTGCAACTGCTGGCGGTAAGCTTTCCGCCTTTGCGCGGGCTGCTGAGGCTGACCCCGGTAAACGCGCTGGACATGCTTGCCATCCTGGCTGGCGCCGGCTTGCCGCTGCTTACCAATGAAGCGATCAAGGAAATCCATAAAAACACCGTTAACCAGGATAATCAACATGATCACTGACTTTGTTTTTACCTCGCAATCCGTCACTGAAGGGCACCCCGACCGTCTGTGCGATACCATCAGCGACGCCATCGTCGACGCCTTCCTGCGGCAAGACGCCACATCCCGGATTACCGCGGAATGCGCGCTATCGAAAAGCGTCTTATTCCTTGCCGCGCGTTTTGCCAGCGATGCGATTATCGATATTCCTGAAATAGCGCGCTCGGTCATCAAGGGGGTCGGCTACCGCTCCAAGGATTTCAACGCCGCCGAATGCACCGTCGTCATCAGCCAGATAGAGCAATCGAAGACATCCCTGCATATCAATTTTACCCGCGTTGAAGATGACGAAATCGACCGGATCACCGTCTCTCACCAAACCACGGTTTTCGGTTATGCGTGCCGACATACGCCGGAATTGATGCCGCTTCCTATCACGTTGGCTAACCAACTGGCTCGGCAATTATCCAAAACCAGGCGGCATGCCGATATAAGTTACTTATCGCCGGACTGCACCACGCAGGTCGGCGTTGAATTCGTCAATGACAAGCCAAGCCGGATCGACAGCATTACGCTGATCATCGGTTGCGATAATCCCGACTCGCCGCCCGCTTTTGCACAAATGGAAGAAGACCTGCTGCATCATGTCATCAACCCGGTGTTCCGGGAGGCGCCTATCAAGCCGGACACGATGACGCGCATCACCATTAATCCCGACGGCCCTTTTATGCGTAGCGGGCCTTCCGCGCACTCAGGAATGACCGGACGTAAGACCGACAGCGATACATACGGAAGTTTTGCGCGGCACTGCGGGTCGGCGTTAAGCGGCAAAGGGCCGTCGCGTATCGACAGGGTCGGCGCTTATGCAGCCCGTTATGCCGCGAAAAACATCGTCGCGGCGGGTCTTGCCGAACAATGCGAAGTGCAACTGAGCTACAGCATCGGTTTTCCGGGACCGGTCAGTGTTTATTTAACGACTAAGGGAACCGGGATTATCGACGATCACGAGATACGCAAGCGCCTGCTCAAACACTTCGATTTCCGTTTGGGCGCCATTATCCGGGATTTTCAATTACAAGAGTTGACGCAAAAACATGGCGGCTGCTTTTACCAGAAATTGCCCGTCAACGGGCATTTTGGCGCTAACGGCCTGCCGTTGCCGTGGGAAAAGACCGACCAGGCCGAACAGCTGGCCGAATGACAACCTCAGGGCTACGCAAGCTAAACACTTCTCGTGGCGTCCCTGAGGCCGTCAACAGGGGGTTGATGTATTGGCTATTTTGCCGGGGCCGAACTTTGCCATGCCGGCACTTGCTCGATATTCCGGTACCAGCGTTGTATCTCGGTATAAGGCGCTATCGGGTATTGCGCCATTTCAGACAAATCCAGGAAAGAACCCACCGACAAGTCAGCGAGCGTCAGGGTATCGCCTACCAACCATTCACGTCCTGCCAAGTGCGCTTCC
>SCST01000516.1 GCA_004299465.1 Methylovulum sp.
TACCGGGTCCTGAATCTTCAACACATAACTGCAGATAGCTCTCTTTCCCTGTCAGGCTGATCAAGATACTGCCTTTAGTCGGCGTATATTTAATGGCATTGTCGATAAGGTTCCTGATCAAAATCGCAATTAGCGGCGCATTAACGATTACAGGCACAGAACATTCTTCAACAAATTCCATGACAATACGTTTTTTATGCGCTTCAGGCTCCAGGTGCGCAACGATCTGGATGACTTCCCTGCCCAGCTCCGTTATTTCCCTGTTTAAAAACTCGGTGTTCGACTCAATGCGCGAGAATGTCAATAATTGCTGCACCATATAAGTCATTCGGTTAACGGCTTGCTCAATACGCTTAAGCGCCTGCCTACGCACATCGTCGTCGTGCGTGCGCAACGCAACCTGCGCCTGCGTAAGCAATCCCGCCAGCGGCGTCCTCAATTCATGGGCCGCATCGGACGTAAAGCGGCGCTCATGCTCGAAAGCCTGTTCGAGTTGCACAAAAAGATTATTGATTTCATTGACGACCGGCACAATTTCATTGGGCAGCCTCCTGATCGATAGTGGCTTAAGATAACAGGCTTCACGCTTGGCCAATGACTTTTCCAGGCGATTAAGCGGTTTTAACGCATGCCCGACAATAATCCAGATAACCAGGCCTAGAAAAGGCATGCCGAAAAGCAGTTGGAGTGAGGTATGCGCCGATATTTCATCCGTTAACTCAGCCCGGATTTCTTCCTTTTGCGCAACATGGACAACGTATTCGCCGGTTGAGTTGGTGATGCTGAAGACATGCCATAAATGCCCGTCGATATTCGCCGTGCTGAAGCCATTATCCGCAGTCGAAAAGGCAAATCTGGGCGCACTTTCCGAATGCAACAGTAAACCGTCTTTTTTCGACCATAACTGAAAGGCAATTTTTCTTTCGTATTGATGGCCTAAGGCATTCGCTTGCAGCAGGTCATCAAAGACATACCATAACTGGCTGTCTATATTGGTTTTGTTGAAGCCGCGCACCGAAAACTGCGGAGAGTTTTGCGAGCGCAGGAACAAGCCGTCATCATCAGGCCAAGGCCATAATTGAAAGGCGTTTTTTCTTTTAAATTTATGTTTTAACGCATACGCATGTAAATTCTTATCAACCTGCTCCTGGCTCCAATAGGCCGATAGCGAACCTTCTCGCAACAAGCTTTCTACAAACGCATGCAGCACTTTTGCCGATTGTGATAATTCGGCATCAAACAGGTTGGCGACTTCATCACGGGTTTGTTTATAGCTGATATAAGCGGCGACACCCCATATCAGCATCGACGCGGAAAGCAGGCTGACCAGCAACAATTGCCGTAACGAATAATTCATTGATCGTCGTCGCTATCGATAATGTAGCCGACGCCCCTGACCGTGCGGATCAGGCCGGCATCGAGCTTTTTCCGGAGATGGTGGATATGTACTTCAACCGTATTGCTTTCTATATCGGAATTCCATGAATAAAGGCTTTCTTCAAGTCTGGCCCTGGAAATCACGCGACCGATATTGCTCATCAGGAAATTGAGTATCTCAAATTCTTTTTGTGATAATTCGATTTTTTCACCGTTGAAAGTCACTTGATGCGCAGCCTGGTCAAGGACAACGCCTTTATATTCGATGACCGGCACACAACGGCCTTCCTTCCTTCTCGACAAGGCCCTTAGGCGGGCGCAGACTTCATCGAGTTCAAACGGTTTGATGACAAAGTCATCCGCACCGCTATCCAAGCCCAACACACGATCGGGAATGGTATCTTTAGCCGTCAGCACCATCACCGGGGTTTCGTCCTTGCGGCTACGCAAGGCTTTCAAAACAGCCAGTCCATCCATATCGGGCAGGTTAAGATCCAGTACGATCAATTCGTAGCTGTTGAGTTTCAACGCTTCATCGGCGAGCTTGCCATTGGTCAGCCAGTCCACGGCATAACCTTCCATCGTCAAGCCGGCAACCAGGCCGTCACCGAGTATCTCATCATCTTCAACCAGTAAAAGCCGCATGTTCTATAGTTTGTTTTAATAAAGTTGTTTTAAATAGCTCATCTTTACGCTGCAGGAATGGAGCGATAGTAAGCCCGACACCAGGCCGGCAGCCGCTCGCGCGTCGCAAGGGTTTGGAGAGCAGGCATCGTGCCCTTCGTGCTTTTGAGTCCTTCTTTCCAGGGTTCTTTAGTAAGAAGTTGCCGGGGGGAAATAGACGCAGGCACAAGCGCGAACTTGCGCCTTAGCTATAAGCGCATCAATTCACCGCAGGCGCAGGCGTTGCCACGGAGCCAGGCAGTTCCATGCCCTGGTTTTCGGTGCCGTGTTTGATGAAAATCTGTTTTAACCGTTCAAAAGCCGATGACAGGGTTTTATCCATAACCGTTTCATTGCCTATAGAAACGATGACGCGGGTCAGTTCAGGCATTTTGTTTTTAGCCGAGGCCAGGTAAATCGGCTGTACATACAGCACGGTATGCCCCATAGGCAAAATAACCATGCGTCCCATTTCGACAATCGACCCGTATTGTCCCCACAACGTGAATTGCGCGGAAATTTCCGGAACCTGTTGCGTCAGTGCTTCAATTTGGGCAGGCCCGTTGACCTGCACCTCCTTGCCGAACTTATAAATGGTAATGCTGGGTTTGTAATCCAGGCCGCAACGTGTTTTATCAAGCGTGCCTGCCACGCCGATCATACTCAGGTTATTACGGTTAACAGGAGTCATTGGATTAATCAATACGAATTCTTCTTTATCGCTACAGTTGCCAAAATCCATCGTCTGGTAATACGGTAATACCATCTCGTCACGGACGCTCGCAAATTGCCAGGTTTCTGCCTGCTCATAAAATAATTCCGGGCTTTGCTGATGGTATTTTGCATACATTTTCATTTGCAGGTAAAAAAGATCACGCGGGTAACGCAAATGCTCACGAAGCTCCTGCGGCATTTCGTCGAGATTCTTGAACAATCCCGGATAGGCATTGCTGTAGGCATTGATGATGGCGTCTGAAGGATCGGCAATGTAAAAATCCACATCGCCATCATAAGCATCGACAACAACCTTAACGGAGTTGCGAATATAATTGAAATGCTGAAGTCCGTCCTGGAAATTGTCCTGCGACGGCTTGGAAACCGGGTATTTGTCGGATAAGGTATAAGCATCCTGTATCCAGTAAAACCGGTCTTTAGTCATCACCAGGTACGGGTCCTTATCCAGGTGCAGGAATGGCGTCAATTTATTAATACGCTCGGCTATATTGCGGTATATTTTAAGTTTGCTCTCTGTTGAGATATTAGTGGAAAAAAATATTTTTTCGTCATTCAAGTAAAAAGCGAACAAGGCTTTCCTGAAATAGGACGGAATCGGCACGCCGCCAAGCCCATGATAACTTTCGGTAAGGCTGGGGTCTGAACCCGCAATGCCGACAATATCCAGCTTATTCGGTGCAATGGCATAATCGAACTGCTCCTGCCCATAGTAAATATCCGGGTGTTTAATGTTGAAACCGACTTGCGACTGCATGTTCAAATCCCGCAGCCACCAGGACTGGGGCTTGTCGGCATCCTGGGCGGCGGGCGTTATGACGGCGCCGTAACCGTGCGTGTAGCGTAAATGCCTGTTCTCCCAATTTTGCGCCTCAAGGGGCAGTTTTGAGATATTGATTTCCCTCGCGGAAATATTGACCTGGCGGGTGTGGTCGAGAACAAAGTAACGATCTTCATCGACCGCGCGGAATTTGTAATAAGGCCTTATCTCTTGCAGTTGCTTGTAACTGTCAATGATGAATTCCCTATCCCATACCGGGATATTCTCAAAACGCTTTTGCGTACCCCAGGTTTCTATATCCTGGGCCGCATCAAGCTTGATAGTCATCTCAACGGTCTTGACGTTTTTTAAATCATAAGCATCCAGTGTCGCATCAATATTATGCTGGATAAAAGGCTTTTCCGTCCTGACCGGGTTTGGGTTAACAATGTATTTTTGAATGATACCGGGAATAAATTCGACCTTGGGCAATGCCGAAACGACAAGAAAAGCTGTAAACGACAATATAAAGGGCGTCTTGATGCGATGTTTTTCTG
>SCST01000517.1 GCA_004299465.1 Methylovulum sp.
CAAGTCCTGCATGGCTTTCGCCCACTGTTGCCCGTCCTGCTCGTAAGCGCGTTCCAATTCACGCAGGTGGTGTGCGTTGCAGAGCGCGTGCAGGCATCCCGTGTAGTGGTAATAAGGTTTGACCACCATGGATGGTGGAAATGCAGATTTTGCAGGAGCAAAAATCTGTCCAATGGTCATGACAGAGGATGCCTTCAAACATCGGCAATACCCCTTTTGCATCCATCGCCTCAATGCCGCGTTTGGCGTGGGCATAAAACAGGGTCAGCCGGTCATTTGAGGCACAATGTAGCCACTGAATCAATTGATCGCGATGCTGGAAGACATGCTGCCTGATGTTGAACGTGAAAAACAGGAAGCGCAAGATGCCAAGCAGTACATGGGAGAGCTTGAAGAGCTGGTCAAGCAATACGCCGAAAAACTAAAAACGGCCCGCCATACGGTCGAACAAGCTAAAAAGGCTATGCAACGCGCAGAATTCTTAAAAGAACGCGCCGAGGAAAAAGCCGAGTCGGCAAAGATGGCGAGCGGACTTTCAGGCAGTTCTTCTTCGTTAAGCAGTGCTATCGGCTATATGGAAAAACTGGCGGAATCTTCGTTGGCGGAAGCGGACGCGGCAAGTCGCAAGGCAAGCCTGCTGCAAGCCACGCAAGTTGAAGACAACCCGGATATTAAGGCCGCAATGGATGCCGTCAGCGGCAAAGGCCAAGCTTCCACTTCCATTCAAGACAGGTTGTCCGCTTTGAAAAAGCAGTAGTTTAAAATGAGCACCGGAATTGCCGGCAAGCAGTAAATTTATTAGGGAAGCGTGGCTGACTTGGCTTAAAGCCGAAGACAACACTTCCCTAATCCTGACCGAATTATTTCTATCTGATAGTTTAAGCACTTTTTTTGAGATACAATCCAAGCCTGCCCTGCTATTTTAGCAAGTGTTCAGCAAAAAAAATCTGGATGATGAGTGGAAACGCCGGCTCTATTTTTCAGATATGAATTTTAACATTCTCCATTATCTGGAAATAAAGCCCATGCCTAGACAACATTACTCACGATTTTTTGTTTTTACCTGCTTGTTTTTTTCTTGGCTGACTTTAGGGTCTTCGGCTATAGCCGCCTTGCCAACAAATACGCATCCCAACATCCTGTTCATCATTATGGACGATGTCGGCATTGACCAGATGCAAGCGTTCGGATATGGCGGCCGGACCTCGCCGGCCATGCCTAACATTGGCCTGCTCGCCGACAACGGAATTCGATTCCGCAACACTTGGTCAATGCCCACCTGCACCCCAAGCCGTGCTGTTTTCTTCGAGGGACGTTTCCCACTACGTACCCAGATCAATGGCGCGCTTGGTCCTGAAGACTTAGCTAACTCGATGGTTTCCCCATTCGAGATGAGCGCGCCCAAGTTACTGAAACAAAACAACTATCAAAGCGCGCTATTTGGTAAATTCCATTTAGGCCTCCAGGGTAACAGTCCTTACGGTTATCGGATGCCCAAGTCACTGGGCTGGGATTATTACTACGGGTGGCTGGATGAAACAGGCGACCCATCGTCCATTGACACCTCCGCCGGCGGTGTCGGCCCTGTTGGAAGCTATTCTTGCGGCTTTGTGCCAAGCGCCGCAAATGGCGGCGCCGATACCGGCGCTTGTTACGCAGCGGACAATACCTGCCAGGTCATGACGGGGACGGGGAGAAATTCCCCTGGTCGGGCATGCCGCGACAACGGGGGTATTTTCGACCCCAACACGTCATGCCAAACGCCGCGTCCATCAAAGATAAACTTTAACTTGATGGATGCGCACTATGTATCACCGTTGGTCATCAATCATGAAGACGGCAGGGTGGAGCAAGTGCCGTTAACCGATAAGCGCGCGCGGACCTTTCGCGGCACTGCGCCGGTCGATGCGGCAATAGACTGGATTAACCAGCGCCCGAAAGATAGGCCCTGGATGGCCTCCGTCAGTTTTGCAACGGTACACACGCCGCTGGAACAGCCGCCGCTGGCGCTATTGCCGGCCAAATCGGTGGATACCAACGGCTTTGATTGCACCAATACCAAGCAATGGCCGGTGTTGAGCAACCAGATGATAGAAGCATTGGATGCTGAAGTCGGGCGCCTACTGGTAGAAACGGGGATTGCTGCTCGCGGACCCAAAGGTGCGCTGAACTATAATCCCAACGATACCAACACGATGATCGTGCTGGTGGGTGACAACGGCACGCTGGGATACACCGTCAAGCAACCCTTTGATCCCAGCCGCTCCAAAGGCACGGCATACCAGACCGGCGTATGGGTGCCGCTGGTAGTTGCAGGGCCGCTGGTCAACAGCCCTGACAGGGATGTTACACATATGACTAATATTGCCGATATTTATCAATTGGTTGGCGAGATGGCTGGCATCGACGTACAAAAAAGGGTCAAAAGACCCTTTGATTCTGTGGCCATGCTGCCTTATCTCAGCGATCCTGGACACAACAGTATCCGCACCTGGAACTATACCCAGACGGGTATGAATTTGCAGGCCAACGGCGCAATCAACGCCCCATGCCAGTTCGCCAATAGTTGTTCACATATACCCGTATCAAAAAGTGTCTGCGAAGACAATGCCGGGGTCTGGTGGGGTGCCGATGCTTCGAATCCGATTGTTCCTGCCGGAGGTTTGAAGTATTGCTGCGAAGTCCAGAAATACCTGCATGATCTAACCCCATCGCAGCCCACGGTCACGATACAGCCGCAGTCTTCAGTCGGCATCCGTAACATTAACTATAAGCTGGTTCGTAACATCATTAAAGATTACGATGCCACAACTGATGCCTGTGTCGATACTCAGGTCGATGAGTTCTACGAAATCAACGAAAACGTTCCGTTACCGAAACTGGATAAATCAGGGACTGATCTCCTTGACGGCACACTGACAGCCATCCAGAATGACAACTATCAGTCTCTTCTGAGAAAACTGAAACAATTGCAGAATAGCGTCGTCCAGTGTGAGGGCGACGGTAATCTGGATCTCGTCGTCGACAATAAAGACATCGCAGGCTGGCAATATTTCCAAGAGCATGGTGGTAAGTCCAGTTGGTACGACATTAACCTTGACGGGCTGACTAACGCCGACGATCTGACGATTATCCAGCAGAATTTTGGGAAAAGTTGCAAATGAATTAACGATGCATAGTGGACCCCAAAAAACAGACAACAGCATGGACGGTGCGTTTGTTTTGATACCCTCTGGGGCACAAGTGCGAGAAGATGGCTACCGCGAAGCGATGGTGGGTGCGATTACATTTACCGATGTCAAAGGTGAACGCAGCATACGATTTATCCCCTGAGTATGAACGCCACGTTTACCGAACGCTTGGAACGGGAAATCGCCCAGGTTAAAAAAATGAGGACGTTGAAGCGGTGACGCACAAGCTGAATCATCGCCCACGAAAAACCCTCAATTATTTATGCCTTGTGGGTACCAAACACCTCATGCGGTGTTTTTGCTGAACAAGAGCAAGAGGCCGCATGATACCTAGTACCCACGCCTTAAAATATATCGGATAATATCACCTTTTCATCCGACTAACACACCGCATGGCACGCCCGTTATCCCCGCTGAAGCTAAACACAGAACAACGCGATCTCATAGAAG
>SCST01000518.1 GCA_004299465.1 Methylovulum sp.
CGTCAACCAACGGAAATGAAAGGCAGGAATGTAATCGGGATGTTTCTTCATGACGGTAAACCTTTTTGATACGGCACAATACCGCGTTGTATGGCATTAGAGTACGCGATGCGTACTCATCTTTCCGCTTTTCTTTGACGGATACCTTAGACAGCGGCATAACTATTCAGCCCCTTGCTAAAGTTACCCACTGCGTGCCGCGCGCGGCGCGCCCTACACTTCAGTTAGATTGACAAGGAGCTGAATCATTACACAGCGCTTGCCCGAATCTCCGATAACGCCTCACGTAACACGAACAGTGCCGAGCGCAGAAAAAGCACCGCCAGCGCCAAACCAACAAGAATATCGGGCCAGCCGGAATGGCTCAGCCATACGCCCGCGGCGGCAAACAGCACCGAAACATTCGCGATAATGTCGTTGCGGGAACACAACCAGACCGAACTCATGTTGATGTCGTCGGCCCGGTGCCGCCACAGCAACATAAAGCAAAGGCTGTTCGTTGCCAGCGCCAGCAGGCCGATGGCGCCGATAGTCTCGAATACCGGAAGTTGCGGAAAAACGATCTTGTAAACAGCCTGCCCCAGCACAAATAAGCCGAAGGCTGCCATGATGCCGCCTTTAAGCAGGGCGGCATTGGCTTTCATTCTGGCGCCGCGCGCAACGACGTAAATGCTGAAGCCGTACACCAGGGCATCGCCCAGCATGTCCAGCGAATCCGCCACCAGCGAAACCGAGCCGCTGACCAGCCCCGCCGTCAGTTCTATGATGAACATGACGGCATTAATCGCTAACACAATCTTAAGCGTAGCGCTTTGGCGGTTGCGAAGCGCCTCGATCTCGCAAGCCTTATTGTTGCAACAATCAGCCATAGATTATCCTGAATATTTATTTAAAGCGTTGTAGTCTTTTTACATCTGACGATGCAGTTGCGCCATACTCAAATTCGCTTCGATGGCTTTTTCGTAGGCTTTAATCAGAACCTGGCAAGGTCTCTAAAACTTTGCGCCTGTCTGCCCTGATTAGCAAGATGCTTCAGCTAATTAGGCTTAAACTTGTATCTCAAGTCTGCTTGCATAATAGTAGCGCATTGACGGTTATCAACGCATCTTATTAAATCAATTATGCCTACGCCCTGCCTGCCAGATATTTGATATCCTTGTGCCAACGCCAGATCACGTAAATGGCAGGAATCACCAGTAACGTCAATAGCATCGCCGAACCGATGCCGCCGATCATCGGCGCCGCGAGTCGCTTCATCACGTCGGCGCCGGTGCCGGTCGCGAGCATGACCGGAAACAAGCCGACGATATTGGCGAGTCCCGTCATCATGACCGGCCGGATGCGCTCCATCGCGCCGCTCTGCACCGCCTCCAGCAAATCGGCCAGCGAGCGTAATCGGCCTGCTTTTTGCTTCCGCCAGACGGCTTCATCCAGATAGGACAACATCACGGCGCTGGTTTCGGCGGCGACGCCCGCGAGTGCAATCAAGCCCACCCAAACGGCGATGCTGAGGTTGTAGCCCAGACCATACAAAGCCCAGACGCCGCCGACCAGGGCCAACGGCACGCCCAGCATTACCATCAAGGTTTCGGCAACGGAACGGAAGGTGAAGTAATACAGCACGAAGATGATCGCGAGTGTCAGCGGCACGAAAATCCTGAGGCGCTGCTGCACCCGTTCCATGAATTCGTATTGTCCCGACCAGGTTAATGTGTAGCCTGTCGGCAACTCGATTTTTTCGTTCACGACGCGTTTTAAATCTTCCACATAACCGCCCACGTCGCGCCCGGCCATGTCCACATAAACATAACCGGCCAACATGCCGTCCTCGTCACGGATCATCGCCGGGCCGCTGACCATGCGTAACTCCGCAAGCTGCGCGATAGGCACCTGGGCGCCGTTCGGCGCCATCACCAATACGCGTCCCAGCTTGTCCAGATCGTCGCGCAATTCGCGCAGATAACGCAGATTGACCGGGTAGCGTTCGCGTCCCTCGATGGTGGTCGTGATGCTTTCGCCGCCGATGGCGGATTCGATCATCTTGCCCACATCCATGACCGTGAAGCCGTAGCGGGCGATCTCCTCGCGCTTGATGATGAAGTCCAGGAAATAGCCGCCCGAAACCCGTTCCGCGTAAACGCTGCGGGTACCGGGAATATCCTTGGCGATCATCTCGATGGCCTTGCCGATGTCCTCGATCCGTTTCAGGTCCGGCCCGAAGATCTTGATGCCGACCGGCGTGCGCACGCCGGTCGTGAGCATGTCGATGCGCGCCTTTATCGGCATCGTCCAGGCATTGGTTACGCCGGGAAACTGCAAAGCCCTGTCCATCTCCGTGATCAGGTCTTCGTAACCCAGCCCTTCGCGCCACTGCTCCCTGGGCTTGAGTTCCACCACCACTTCCATCATGGAAAACGGGGCCGGGTCGGTGGAGGTTTCGGCGCGGCCGGATTTGCCGAACACATGCTCGACTTCGGGAAACGCCTTGAGCTTTCTATCCATCTGTTGCAGGAGTTTCCCGGCTTCCGTAACCGAGATACCCGGCAACGTGGTCGGCATGTAGAGGATCGTACCCTCATACAACGGCGGCATGAATTCCGAACCCATGCGCTGATATGGCAGGGCGATGCTGGCGATCAGCAGGACAGCAACTGCGACCAGTATCGTCCGGTAACGAAGCGCGAGCTTCAGAACTGGCGCGTAGGCCCACTGCAACAC